>JANNDF010001010.1:0-4679 GCA_031387445.1 Planctomycetia bacterium | reverse complement strand
GTGAGAGAATCACCCGACCCCTGGCGGGGGCGGCTCCGTTCACGGGGCAACTCACCGCCTCGAATCACTTGTCCTTCTTCTCTTCCTTGGCGCGGGTGAGCACGTAGCTGAGCACCTTCGAGTCCTTCTTGCTCTCGAACTTGGCCGGGCGGGTCTTCGACTCGGGGTCGCTGTCGTAGGTGAGCGTCAGCTTGTCGCCGTCCAGCTTGATGATGCCCTTCGCCTTGGCCCCCTTGAAGCCCTCGGGGGCGGTGATCTCCATGTCGATGCTCACCGGGTCGGTCTTGGCGTCCACCGTGTACTTGAACCCGAACTCCCCGAGCGACGCCTTCATGGTGATGGTGTCTTTGGTGAACACCGCCGGGTCTTTCATGTCCTTCGTGTCCACCTTCTCGCCGTACTTGGTCATCTCCGCGATCGTCCACTTGCCTTCCAATTTGCTGGCGTCGAACTTGGCCGGTTCGGCCTTGGCTGGCTCTTTCTTGTCTTCCGCCCACACCCCGCCGGCCACCGCCACCAGCACCGCCGCCGCCATCAGCCCGTTGAACCGTGTCATGACTTGCCTTCCTGGTAGTAGAGACGTGCGCGGGCGGGACGATCCCGCCCGCCTTCTGACGATATGTACACGTACCCAGGCGACAAGGGTGCGGGGTGTGAAGAGTGTGTGATGTGACTCGCTACCCGGCCATCGGGAGCGGCCGGCGTCCGGGCTTGGTCGGCTCCGCCGTTGTTGCACACTTCCCGCACCCGGACCCGCACCCCTCGCGCGTGCCCGCCACGGTTCGCCACACCGTCCACGTCAGGTACGCCACCGCCGCCGCGATGACGCCGCCCACCGCCCACAGTTCCGGGGTCATGACACCACCCCCACGATGAGCTTGCCCACCTGGTAAGTGACCAGTGCGCCGAGGTACGCCAGGGTGGTCATGTAGGTGAAGCTGAACAGCGGCCACAGCCAACTCCGCGTCTCGCGGCGGATGACCGCGAGCGTACTCGCGCACTGCGCGCACAAGGCGAAGAACACCATCACCGAAAGGGCGATCGGCACGCGGTACTTTTTCCGTTCGGCGTCTTCGTCGAGTGCCTGACCGATCTCGACGCCGAGCGGGTCGGCCTTCCCGCTCTCGGCGTCGTCCGCCTGGTACAGGATCCGCAGGGTGGAAACGATCACCTCGCGGGCGGGGAAGCTGGCGAGCGTGGCCATGCCAAGCTTCCAGTCCCACCCGAGCGGGGCGAATGCCGGTTCGAGCGCGTGCCCGGCCTGTCCCAAGTAGCTCCCCTCCTGCCACTTCGCTTTCAACCCCTTCACCTTCTTGCCCTGTTCCGCGGCCTCACCCTCCAGCCGCTCCTTCTCGTCGCCCCCGGCCTCTTCCGCCTGCTTCTTCGCGTCGTCGCCCGCCCCTTTCGCCTCCGCCACCAGCCCCTCGTAGCCCTCGCCGGCGGGATTCGTGTTCGGGAAGTATTGCAGCGCCCAGATGACGACCGCCGCGGCGAAGATGACCGTGCCGGCCCGCTTGAGGAACTGCCAGCCGGCGTCGTACACCCGCACCAACACCGTCCGGGGCGACGGCCGCTTGTACGCCGGCAGTTCCATCACAAACAGCGAGCGTTCGCCACGCAGCAGCGTCTTCCGCAGCACCAGAGCCACCACCGGTGCGAGGATGAAGCCGAGCATGTACATGCCGAACATCACCCCGGCCTTGGCCAGCCATGACAGCACCCACGCCAACCAGCCGGCACCCTCCGGCGGGTCGCCCAGGAAGAGCGAGATCATGAGCGTGTACACCGGCAGGCGGGCCGAACACGACATGAGCGGGGCGACGAGGATGGTGGCCAGGCGGTCGCGGCGGTTCTCGATCACCCGCGTGCCCATGACGCCCGGCACCGCACACGCCATGCTGGAGAGCAGCGGGATGAACGACTTGCCGCTCATCCCGCACCGGCTCATCAGGCGGTCCATGAGGAAGGCGGCACGGGACATGTACCCGCAGTCTTCGAGCACGGCGATGAACGCGAACAGCACCAGAATCTGTGGCAGGAACACCACCACCCCGCCGACGCCGGCGATGACCCCGTCCACGATCAGCGACCGCAGCGGGCCGGGCGGCATCGCACCCTCCACCAGTTCGCTCAGCTTCCCTTGCCCGAATTCGAGCACCGCTTTCGTCGGGTCGGCGATGAAGAAGACGCAGCAGAACATGAGGAACATGACGGCGAAGAAGGTGAGCGTGCCCCACACCTTGTGCGTCAGCACGCGGTCGATGCCGTCGCTCGCGCTCTTCGGGCGGACGGCCGGCTTCGTAACCGCGGCGGCCGTCACCTTGCGGATGTAGCCGTACCGGGCCTTCGCCTCACACGCCGGCACCGCGGCACCGGCGTCGGCCAGCCGCTTGCGGGCGTCGATCACCCGCTGGCGGAACGGTTCGCCGTGCTGACTTACGAACCAGTTTTCCGTCGCCCCGTTCACGTCGAGTAGCAACCGGCGGGCGAGGAACAGCGGCACGTTCGCGTTCAGCCCGGCCAGCAGTGCGGTCGCTTCGGTTTCGAGTTGCGGCGGCAGCGCGGGCGGGTTCGGGGCATGGTGCCCGTCGGCGGCCTTCAGCAGCGCCTCCTTCAATTCGCTCAGCCCGGCTCCCTTGTTCGCCTGCACGGGCACCACCGTCAGCCCGGTCGCGGCTGCCAACTTCGCCACGTCCACCGTCATGCCCTGCTCCGCCGCCACGTCCACCATGTTGACGGCCAGCACCACCGGCACGCCCAGTTCCATCACCTGCGTCGTCAGGTAGAGGTGGCGGTCCAGGTTGCTGGCATCCACGATGGACAGGATCACGTCCGGCGGTGGCTCTTCCTTCCGGCGACCGAGCAGCAGATCGACGGCGACCAGTTCGTCCGGGCTACGGGCGGCAAGGCTGTAGGTGCCGGGCAGATCGATGAGATCGAATCGCCGGTCGGCGTGCGTGAAGTGCCCCTTCTTCATCTCCACCGTGACGCCGGGGTAGTTGCCGACGTGCTGTCGCATCCCAGAAAGGGCATTGAATAAGGTCGATTTCCCGGTGTTCGGGTTGCCGACCAGAGCAATGGTGAGTGGGCGAGAAGCCATTGGGAGTTACAACTTGGAGACGACCACCCCGGCGGCATCGGCGAGGCGGAGGCTGAGGCGGGTGTTGCCGACGCGGAGTTCGAGCGGGTCGCCGAGTGGGGCGAAGCCGAGGAAGTCGAACTCTTCCCCTTCGAGTAGGCCGAGTTCGTACAACCGCTGGACGACCGCCGGGTCGCCGCTGATCTGCTCCACCCGCCCGCGGTCGCCGGCGGACATCTCGGCCAGGGTCATTACGCCGGCACCGGGGAGACAAGGATTTGAGTCGCCTCACCCGCCCGCAGGCAGAGCCGGCAGTCGGCGACTTTCAGCAGGCACGTCGAACCGGGTTGCAGCACGGTCAGTTGGCAGCCTTCGCGCAGGCCCATCTCGGCCAGCCGGCACACCCAGGCGGCATCGCCGGACACTTCCACCACTTCGGCCCGTTCACCGGACCTGAGCATGTCGAGTGGGATGAGCATGGGAGGGGCGACCGGCGGGAGTTCTGAGATTCAGTCTCATTTACAGTTTAGCAGTTGCCGTGGGCGGATTCAAGCAGTCCGACGCAATTCGCACCGAAATGGTTCCGGTTTAGGTTGGCAGTTGGCCATGGATCGAACGGATCAAAGCACGATCAGGAGCAGGGTTCATTGCCGCGTTCTTGAACTCCGATCCGTGTTTTCAGTGTCATCCGTGGCCGTTCTTATTCCTCCTCTCCGCCAAATACGCAGCGAGTGCTTCGACCCATGGCCGCAGTTGGACGCCGGTTTCGGCAACGCGACTCGAACCGAGCACGCTGTATCTTGGGCGGGCGGCCTTCGCGCCGAACTCGGCAGTTGTGATTGGCGTCAGGTCGGCGGTGATGCCGGACAGTTCGAAAATCTTCGCGGCCAACTCGTACCACGAACAGTCGCCACCGTTGGTGAGGTGAATCAGACCTGTCGTGCCCTGTTCGATCAGTTTCGCCATTCCGTCCGCGAGGTCAGCGGTGTAAGTCGGCGTACACCGCTGGTCGGCCACCACCCGCAGCGGTTTGTTCTGTCCCGCCAGCCGCAGCATCGTCTCGACGAAGTTGCCGCCCTTCCCGCCGTTGCCCCACACCCCGTACAGCCCACAGGTGCGAATCGCCAGATGTTGCCGATACTGCCGCACGAACGCTTCGCCGGCAAGTTTGCTCCTCCCGTACTGGCTCACTGGGCTGGGGGTGTCGGTCTCGATGTACGGGGTGGTGCGAGCGGTGTCGCTGCCGAAGACGTAGTCGGTGGACACGTGAACCAGTTTGATTTCGAGTGCGGCGCACGCCACCGCCAGCGTGACCACACCTTCCTCGTTCACCGCGAAGGCGGGGGCGGGGTCGTCTTCGGCCTTGTCCACGAGGTTATAGGCGGCGCAGTTCACCAGCACGTCCGGGCGAACGGATTCCAAATAGCCGAGGGCGTTCGTGGGTGCGGCGAGGTCGATGTCGGCCCGCGTGAGCGGGATGACTTCACCCTTCAGCCGCGGCAGCAGGTCGCGGCCGAGTTGCCCGGCCGATCCGAGGACGGCGATCCGCATGAAGATGCTCCGGAATTGGAACCGCCGGCGTCAGCCGGCCGGGTGTGTT
>JANNDF010000980.1:0-1833 GCA_031387445.1 Planctomycetia bacterium | reverse complement strand
CCGGCGGTTCCAGGGGGTGCTGGAACCGCCGGCGTCAGCCGGCTGGGTCATGTGCCCTAATCCGTGGGCACGGCAGTGTGAAGTTGGGCTATCCGCCGCACCGATCCGACATTACCTTAGCCCGGTCGCCCTGGGATTCCGCGTGATCAGCCTCGTTCTGCCGACGTACAACCCCGGCTCCAAAATCGACGCCACCTGGTCGGCGGTGCTTCAGTTCGTGCGCTCCCGCACCGACCCGTGGGAAGTGCTGTACGTGCTCGACGGCTGCACCGACGGCACGGCCGAGCGGCTGGACAAACTGGCCGAGGCCGACAGCGACCCGCGGGTGAAGGTGCTGGCGTACACGGCCAACCGCGGCAAGGGGCACGCCGTCCGCACCGGGCTGCTGGCCGCCACCGGCCGCGTGCGGGCGTTCACCGACGTGGACCTGGCCTACGACTTCCACGACATCGCGCGGGTGGCCGAGCGGGTGGCCGACGGTGCCCCGGCCGCCATCGCCCAGCGGAACCACCCGGACAGCATGTTGTTGCTGCCCGACCGCATGCTCGGCTACGCCCTCCGCCGCAAGGTGCAGAGCGTGGCCTTCCGCACCGCCACCCGCCTGCTGTTGGGGTTGCGACACCCGGACACGCAAGCCGGGCTGAAGGCGTTTTCGGCCGACGTGGTGGAACGGCTCGTGCCCGAACTCACCTGCGACGGGTTCGGGTTCGACTGCGAACTGCTGCTGGCGTGCCGGCGGGCCGGTGTTCCCGTGACCCAACTGCCCGTCACGGTGAGGTTCGAGGAAGGCAGCACCACCACCTCCCTCACCGGGTTCAAGATGCTCCGCGAGTTGTGGGCCATCCGCCGGCGGTGGAAGAAGAAGACGCTGCCGGCCGCGGTCGATACCTCTGCCCCGGTGGCGAAGGCGGCGTGATGCGCCGACTCATTGTCACCGCCGACGACTTCGGCGTCGGCCCGGCCACCTCCCGCGGCATTCTCGAGTTGGCCGAGATCGGTGTCGTCACTTCAACGGTGTTGCTGGTCAACTCGCCACACGCCGAAGACGGTGTGAAGCAGTGGGAACGGTCCGGGAGGCGGCTCGAACTCGGCTGGCACCCGTGCCTGACGATGGACTCCCCCGTGCTTCCCGCGGAACAGGTGCCGACACTGGTGAACGAAGGCGGACGCTTCCACCCGCTCGGCACGTTCCTGAAACTGCTGCTCCGCGGGCGGGTGAACCGGTCGGAACTGGAAGCGGAGTTGACCGCTCAGTACCGCCGATTCGTCGAACTGGTGGGCACGCCGCCGACGAGCATGAACGGACACCATCACATCCACATCTTCCGCCCCGTCGGCGACGTACTGCTGAAGTTGCTGGGCGGGCAAACGCCGAAGCCGTTCGTGCGCCGTGTGACCGAGCCGCTCCGCACGCGGGTGCGAGTTCCCGGCGTGCGGGCGAAGCGGTGGGTGCTGAACTGGCTCGGCCGCGGGGCGGCGAAGCGACAGGCACGAGCCGGCTTCCCAGGGAACGACACGCTCCTCGGCATCACCGACCCGCCGTTCGTGAACGCCCCGGACTTCTTCGCCCGATGGTTGCGTGAAGCCCGCGGCGACGTGTGTGAACTGATGGTTCACCCCGGCCACGCCGACGACACCCTCGGCGACCGCGACGGCCCGGCGAGTGCGAACCAGGCTGGGCGACGGGTGCGGGAGATGGAGTTGTTGAGCGATCCGGCATTCCGTCAGGCGGTGGAAGCCGCGGGGTTTGTGTTGTAGGTGCCGGCCGGATTAACGGAGGCCCGACCGTGAGGGAGGGCGCGTGTGGCTGATCTGCGCCCTCCCTCACGGTCG
>JANNDF010000979.1:0-6076 GCA_031387445.1 Planctomycetia bacterium | reverse complement strand
CTGAGGCCCCACCGCCCTCCGTCACTTCCCGCCGCCGGCCCCTAACCGCTTGGCGATCTCCTCCGCCTCGGCAGTGGCCGGGGCGTCGGGGTAGCTCTTCTTCATGGTCGTCAGCGTCTGCTCGATTTGCTTCAACTGCGGGGCGAACGCCTTCTTGAACTCGGCCGAGTCTGGCTCCTTCCCCTTCGCCGCAGCCAGGATCGTCGTTTCGGCCGCCTTCAGTTTCTCCAGCGTCGGCCGGGCTTTCAACTCCGTCGCCACCGCCTTGTCGTCCTTCAATTTGGCAGTCAGGTCGGCCGCTTCCTTGCCCAGCGTCGTCCCCCTCCACCGGGCAGAAACGCCGTTGACCGTGTCGTAGGCGGCGATGGGGTCGTCTGCCTTCAACGTCTTCGCCTCGTCCAGCTTGGCCTGTGCCCCGCTCTGCAACCGGGCGATGACCGCCTTCGCCTGCTTGCCGGTGGCGGCGTCCGGCCCGTCGCGGGCGATCACTAGCCGCTTCAATAGGTCTCCGGTCACGCCGTTCTTCCGAAACGTGTCGATCGCCCCGCCCACCCCCTTGCTCGGCTTGCTGCCGGCTTCGGCCGCGAGCATGTCGGCGAACGCCTCCAGCACCTTCCCTTCCGCCTTGTTCGGGTGGCCCTGGTACACCACCTTCCCGGTGTGGTCGAACAGGACGCAGTGCGGAATGCCCTCCACCTCCACGCCGGTGACCGACCCGCCGGCGGTGAGCGGGAACCGCATGCCGTTCTTCTTCGCCACCGCCTTCACCTGCTCGTCGGTCGCATTCTGGACGTGCATGCCCACGACCACCAGCCCGCCGTCGCCGAACTCGTCGTGCCACTTGACCAAGTGGGGCATCGAGGCGATGCACGGCCCTCAGTTGATGCCCCAGAACTCGACGAGGACCACCTTGCCGGCCAGGTCGTCGGCGGACAACTTCGGCCCCTGGATGGGTGTACCGGGGCGGAGCGCCTTCAGGGTGACGTCATCGGCGGCGGGGGCGACGGCCGCGAGCGCGAGCAGCGCACACACGGCGAGCGAGCGGGTGGGCATGGTGGCCTGTGGGGTGGGGTGAACGGTCGGGTGTGCGGAAGTGTATCACGCGGCGGAGGAGCGGTCGGCTCACTTCTTCTTCTTCAACACGTTGCCCTCTTCCAGGATGCTCCAGATTTGTTCCCACACCTGGGCCACAGGCGGGTTACTCGGCCCGCGGTCGGCCCAACTCTTGGCCGCGGCACTCAGACACGCGAGCACGTCTTCCCGCACGGCGTCGTCGCCGACGGTGGCCGCGGGCGGCCGAGGGGCTGTAGCATTCGGGGCCGCGGGTGCACGCTTCTTCTGACCGTCGAGGGCGATGTTGCACAACTCGTCGGCGCGCTTGTTCTGCTCGCGGCGGACGTGCGTGATCTTCACGCTGGCGAACTGCTTCCGCAGGTGGACCGCTTCCAGGTACAAGTCTTGCAGGTCGGTACTCTTCACCCGATACTCGCCGGCCATCTGCTTCACCAGCAGTTCCGAATCGCTGTGGATGTGCAGGTCGGTCAGCCCGTGCGCCTGGGCGGTGTGCAGGGCCGCCACGAGGGCGGTGTACTCGGCCACGTTGTTGGTGGTATTCGGGATGACCTCGGCCACATCGATTGGCGGGCCGTCCGGCGGGCGGATGACGACGGCGAACGCGGCCGGGCCGGGGTTGCCACGGGACGCGCCGTCGATGTGGATGGTGGCGGGGGTGGACATGATTCACTCAACGAGGGTTGGCAGCGTCAGACGCGACTGGACTGTTGAGGAACTGCAACCCACGGTCGAACGCGGCCCGCACGTCGGGGCGCAGTTCCTTCCGCCACGACGGTTTCACTTCCCCGCGGCTACGGGCGAACAGGGCGAGGGCATACCCGTAAGCGGGCATATCCAGGTAGCCGTTCCGGCTGATCGACCACCCGCTCATCCGGCCGTCCGTCCAGTTCGCCTCCTGGATGACTCCGTTGGCAGTGATAACTCCTAGCCCGAGATAGACCGTCACGAGGTCTGTGAGCGGTTCGTGGTCCGGGGTGTCGTCGGTCACCCGACCTCGGCCGAGCAGGTGTTCGTGGGCCAACTCGTGGGCCATCGTGGCCACCAGTCGAAGGGGCGATTCGAGAATGCCCATGTTCAGCCAGATGGTACAGCCGTCGGCCGACCGCTCGTAGTACCCGTTCGCCCGCCCTTCCCGCCGCAATCCGCCCAGCCAGAAATCGTTGGGCGGAGGGTGGCCGTCGTCGAACAGACGGAGTGTGAACGTGTTCGGGTCGAGTCGCATGTATCCGCACACGCGACCGAACAGAGTCTGGATGGTGTCAAAATCGGTGGCGTCGTACCGTTCCGGGAAAAACTTTGGCGTCGGGAGTGGGACCTCGGCGGCCGCTGTCGGGAAGGCGGCTAACTGGTCACATACCCACCGCCAGCGGGAGTCGAGCCACTCGCGTGTGCGCGGGTCCACCGGGCACTCCGCCGACCCGCCGAATAGCCAGCCGAGCATACTCCGCCCTCGTGTCGGGTTATTTCTTGGCGAACTTGAACAGCTTGCTCTCCGTCCGCAGGTACAGCGCCCCGTCCGCCGGTAGCGGGGTGGCGAAGGTCTTCTCCTTCAAGTCGCCGGCGTCCTCGACCTCCAGTGCCTTCGTGCCCGGCGTGACGACGCTCCCCTTGCCGTCCTCGCTGGTGGCGTAAATCTTGCCGTTCACCAGCACCAGGCTGGCCGAGAACCCCTTCCCCTTGAGCTTCTCCTCCCAGTGGGCTTTCCCGGTCTTCGCGTCCAGGCAGCTCATCATCCCGCCGTCCGACACGGTGTACAGTTCGTCCCCGACGGCGACGGCCGTCGGCGTGTTCGGGGCGTGCTTCTGGTGCGTCCACTTGATGTTGGTCTTGGTGATGTCGCCGGTGCCGGCCGGGTCGATGGCGAGCAACTGCGGCACGTCGTACCCAGTGGAGATGACGACCAGCCCGCCGGCCAGCACCGGCCGGCAGATGCACGAGTACCCCTGCGTCGGGTAGCTCGCCCGCCAGATTTCTTTCCCGTCGGCCACATCGAAGGCGGCCACCACATCCGCCCCCGGACTGATGACGACCTTCTTCCCCCCCTGCTCGATCACCTGGGCGGTGGTGAAGGAGAACTTCTTCTGCGACTTGGCGTTCTCGCGGTCCACCTTCCACGCCTCGGACCCGTCCTTCGCGTTCAGCGCTAGCACGAACGGTTTCTCCGCCCCGTCGCACGCCACGATCAGCTTGCCGTCGGCCAGCACCGGCGACCCACCGCCCCCGTGAACCGGCTTGTACGGATACTTCTGCGTGGCCCACACCTGCTTCCCTTTCAGGTCATACGCGGCGGTGCCCAGGTGGGCGAAGTGGAAGTACACCCGCTCGCCGTCGGTGACGGCCGACGGGCTGGCGTGGCTGTTCTTGCCGTGCGGTTGAGGCGTCCCCTTCGTCGTCTCCACGAACACCAGTTCGTCCCAGTCGATCTTCCCACTGGCGGCATCCACACAGATCGCCCGCAGTTCGTAGTCGGCGTTCTTCGGCACGGCGGTGGTCAGATACAGCTTGCCTTTCAGCAGGATGGGCGACGACCAGCCCTTCCCTGGGATGGGCGTCTGCCACGCCACGTTCGTGTCCGGCCCCCACTTGTCCGGCACGGCCGGGCCGGTGTAGTGGCCGACGCCGTCCGGCCCGCGGAACTCCTTCCAGTCGGCAGTCGTGTTGGCGTCGGCACCGAGTAGGAACGCGGCGAGGAGCAGGTGGGTCATGGCGTGGGGTGAAAAGTGGTGGTGGGGTGGGTCCGGCGAACCGGCGGAAGACAGCATACCAGTCGACCCCGCTGGCGGTCCACTGTCGGCGGCGACAGGTGTCAAACTGACAGTCGGTGTCAGCCGCCGAATACGCCGAAAAACTCTTCATTTCAGGCACTTCGCAAGCCCGAATGGCGTTTGGCACGGCGGCTGCTTTTACCCTCGTGTCGGACGCGACATCGCCGAACGCCTGGAATCGTAGGCGTTCTGGCTTACGTCGTCCACTTTCCCGTAACCGCTTCAGGAGGCTCTTCCCATGACGCAAGCTGCCATCGCCCGTAACGGTCTCGGTCACCTCACCCCGATCGGCACCCTGTTCGAGCGGCTGCTCGACGGCGAGTTCACCCCGGTCGTCAAGCCGGCCATCCCGCTCGCCGTGTGGCAGGACGACCAGGCCATCCACGTCGAACTCGACGCCCCCGGTGTGGCTGCCGACGGGGTGAGCGTGACCGTCCACAACCGCGAACTGACCCTCCAACTCACCCGCGCCGGTGAGAAGCGGGCGGACGGCATCGACACCCGCACCTTCGGCACCGTCGAACAGCGGATGAAACTGCCGACCACCGTGGACACGGCGAACGTGGACGCCAGCTTGGCGAACGGCGTACTGAAGGTGCGGTTGCCGAAGAGCGAGGACGCCAAACCGCGGAAGGTGGAAGTGAAGGTCGGGTAAGGAAACTGTTTCGCACGCCGGCGTGTCGCGGTACACTCGGTTGACTCGCCGAGGTGCCGCGATGGGCCGTTTTGCCATCCTACTGCTGTGTGCCGCTTCGGTGTTCGCGGCCCCAGTGCCGAAGGTGGTCAAGAAGGCCGAGCCGACACTGCAAGGCACTTGGGAAGTGGTCGAGCGGCAGAACAACGGGAAACCGCTCCAGCCGGGCGGGCGTGAGTTCTGGGTGTTCGACGGTGCGAAGTACGCCATTTTCGACGGGTTGAAAGACGAGAGTGAGTTAAACGACCCGAAGCGCAAGCCATTTTCGGGGACGCGGGTCGTGCCCGACCCGCAAGATGCGACCGCAATCGACCTGGATGAGGGACCTCACCACAACATCTCTCGAATGTTGTTGGACGGTGACACCCTTCACATCGCGATCACCCTCGAGCAGAAGAACGGCCGACCGGCCGAGGCGAAGCCGGGGCAGGGGATCGCCTACATCAAGTTTCAGCGGGTCGACCCGGCGAAGTTGAAGGCACCAGTGAAGTGATCGTATCCCGCACCAATCGCAGCGAGCGCGCCCAGCCGAAGTCGGTCGCCACCCGGCGGCGGCCGGCTTCGCCCATTTTGCGGGCCAACTCGCGGTCGGCCGCCAGTTGACGCAACTTCGCCCGTAGTTCGACCACGTCGCCGCACTTCACCAGGAAGCCGTCGATGCCGTCGCGGATCAGGTCGGCCGGCCCGCCGGCACGATACACCACGACCGGCTTGCCGTTCGCCCACGCTTCGAGCAGCACCAGGCCGAACGAGTCGGTGCGAGATGGTAGACAGAAGGCATCGATGCCGGCGAAGAAGTCGCGCTTGGCGGAATCGCTCAGCACGCCGAGCCGCGTGATGGCAGCCTGGTGCGGGTAGGACTGCCAAAAGTGCAGGAAGTTCGGCATGGCGGGGCCGGCGAGGATGGCGCGAAAGACCTCACCCCCCGGCCCCCTCTCCATGAATGGAGAGGGGGAGAAGGACCGGAGGAGATCCACTGTCCCCTTCTCGACACTGTTGTTCGCCAGGTGCCCGACGACGAACGCGTCGCCCGCGCCCCACTCAGCCCGTGCCTTTGCGCGATCCCCGCCGGTACATTCGCTCGGCTCGACACCCAGCCCTTGCAACACCAGATGTTCCGCCTTCGCACCCAGTCGTCGGGCCAGGTCGAACTCGCCCGGCGTCTGCACGAACAGGCGGTCGGCCTGCTTCAACAGCCACACGAGGGCGGGTGTGGTGTACTGTCTCCGCGTACGGTCGGTCGGGACGGTCGGGTCGCCCAGGTGGAGGAACGGGGTGAGCAGGAACGGCACTCGCCGGCGGAGTGCGAGCCGCCGCCCGCACATGAGCGGGAAACTGTACGGGAAGGCGGTGGCGTGAACGGCGTCGAGCGGGCCGGTGTACCGGCCGGCATCGTGCCACATGCGGGGGCAGAGGGGATTCCGCGGCGTGGTGAGCAACTGCCACGGGCGAACCGGCAGCAGCGAGATCGCCTTCAGCACATAGCGTCGTAGCGGGAAGGTGAGGGTGGGGTAGCGATACTCGATCAATCCGGAACCGCCGG
>JANNDF010000894.1:0-5949 GCA_031387445.1 Planctomycetia bacterium | reverse complement strand
CCCCTCGTCCGGCTCGAACCCGACCGGGCGAATGACGACCGGATCACGCACCACCGGCGTCTTGTCGTCCGGCGACGTGGCGTACGCCACCTGCACCACCCCGCGGAACAGCAGTTCGTACAGCCGGTTCACTTGCTGCGTCTGCCCGCTCAGGTGCAGGCGGAACGACTTGGCAGTAAGGCTGGCGAGCGGCAGACCGGCCGACCGCGATTTGAACCGCAGGTGCAGCACCGCCGCGGCGGAACCCGACTTCGGCGTGAGCGGGGCCGTGAACGGCGCCGCCCGCAGGCTGGCGCTCGCCACGTCCACCGGCCAGAGTGTGACCGGGTACGCCGTGCGGAAGCGGCACGGCTCACCCTGGATCGGCTCGGTCTCGATGCCCTGTCCGCGGGGAATGCTCAGCCCACCGGCCAACTCGTTCTGCCCGGCATCCAGTTCCAGTTGAACGATGGCGGCGGACGGCACCGGGGCGAGGTAGTGCGGGTAGAGCACGCCGAGCAGCGACTCGGCCATGCCCGCGTAGCCGTCGTCGAGTTTCTGCCGCACACCGGCGGTGAGAAATGCGAACCCCTGGAGCAGCCGCTCGACGTGCGGGTCTTCGCTGCCGTCCGGACCTAACCGCAGGCGAGCGGCCACTTTCGGGTGGGAGTCGGCGAACCGCCCAGCGTGCCCCCGCAGGCGGGTCAACTCGCGGTTGTAGTAGCCGAGCAGGTCGTCGGTCATGCGGTCAACCTACGGGCGGCGACGGCCAGTTTGACGAATTCGTCTCACTCTCACCACTTTATCCCCCACCGACCCCGCCGACGGCGAACGTGCCGGTGCTCGGCTCCATCGTGCTGTCGAACACCACCGGCTCGGGCACCGGGTCGGCCCGCAACACCGCGTCGATGCGGAACCGCAGCGTGCGGTCGGTCGGGTCGGCCCCCGACGCCAGTTCCACCGTCACCGTCAGGAACCGCGGCTCGTGCTGGCGAATGACCGCTTCGATCGACCGGCAGAAGGCGTCGCGCTCCTTGCCCCCGCCCGGCCCGGCGCCGCTGAAGTCGGCCAGCCCGTAGGTGAGGAGCGAGCTTTTCAGTTCGGTGTACCCCGGTGGGATGGTCACGGCCCGTCGGCGGGTGTTGAGCAGGTGTTCCAGGTCTCGCCGCACGGCCAGCTTCAGTTCGCGGAGCATCTGCGTGCGGGCGCGGGGCGTCTCGATTCGCGCCGTCGGGTCGTCGTCGATCAGCCGATCCAGCACGGAGGGAAGGAGCGGCTGATCGGGGCGAACGCGGGCCATTGGGGTATCCTCTGTCAACCACAATTCCGGCCCGGTCCTGGATCAGAACGTCACATAGAGCCCGAAACCACCTGTTGCACACCGGGCGAGAAGAGCAGCGAAACGGTCGAATTCCTCCGCCTCTTCACCGACATCCAATTCAATCGCGGCCATCGCTTTCGCGGACTCCTGCACCTGCACCGGCGACTGGAAATAGCTTCCCAGTCGTCCGGGATCGAAAAGGCGGTTGCCTTCACCAACCGTCTCGCCCAATGTCGCCCGTTGAACGGACAGCGGAAGGGCGTCGAAGTGAGGCAACCAGCCGTACCCCAAGCCGTCATCATTTGCGGGGTCGTAAAACCGGGTGAGCGCGAAATCAGCGAGCCGTTGCACGTCGCCGAGACCGACCCCGGCCTGCCAATCTGCGGACAATGGCGTCTGCTCATCCGGATCGCACAACTGTTCGCGATGGGTCTCGATGAATCCGATCAGTTCGCTGGTATCGTCGGACTGTAGGGCGCGGACGAAGATCGGCCGCAGAAGCCGATCAAAGCCGTTCCAATCCAGGGCGAACGCCTTGTGAACCATCGACACGAAAATCCCTCGCACTCGCCTCGTGCTAACCACCCATCACGATCGTCTCCACTTCCATCAGCGTCCGCACGTCTTCGCCCACCAGCAGCTCGCGCAACCCGGTGCCGCGAACCGGCGACGTGGCCGTGTAGCTCGACTCCCGCCCCACCCGCAACTTGTCGTCCGCCGCCGCGTGCGTGCCGGGGTAGAGCGCCGGCAGGTAAACCTCGCCGTCCGGCCCGTCCTTCACGATCAGGTGACACGACCGCCAGAGCAAGTCCTTCGGCCGCGTCGGGGGGCGACACTCCATCAGTTCCACCGCCTCGAACGGCACCCAGTAGTAGTTGCCGTTCGACGTGAACACCTCGAACACGCCGGCGGTGATGTCGTCCAGATCTCGCAGCCCGCTGAACGCGGTGCCGTTGAACGTGCCACTCACCACCGGCCGCACCGCCTCCGCCTCGGCCAGTTTCGCCACTGCGTCTTCCCCCTTCCCTTCCCGCAGGCACACCACCGCTTCCAGCGCCAGCTTCACGTGGTCCGGCGGTTGGGTCAGGAACTCGGGCACGCGGCCCTGTGCGAACACCTCCCGCCGGGCGGTCTCGGCCCGCACCAGTTGCCGCCCGAGCAGCGCGGTCAAGTCCGGCTTCTCCGACCCGGTGGTGAGGAAGTCGAAGTGCTTGTCGGCACGCTCGGTGTCACCGGCGACGGCCAGCAGTTCGGCCAGCAGCCACCGCTTACCGCGGTCGGACGGGGCGGCCTTCACCGCGTCGATGGCGGCGGCCACGGCGGCGGTCAGGTCGCCAGCGTGGAAGAGTTCGGCGGCGGTCGGCATGTTCGGTCACTCCGTGCCACGGGCGGACAGTTGGGTGGTCAGTTTGATGGCGGCGGACAGTTGGTCCAGTTGGAAGTGCGGCCGCAGGTGGACGCTACAGCGGTACGCCCCCGGCTTGCCCGGCACCTCCCGCACCTCGGCCCTCGCCTCCCGCAGCGGGAACTTCGCCTTCATCTCGTCGGTGGCCGAGTCGTTGCTGATGACGTACCGGCGGAACCACGCCTGGAGCGCGTCCTCGCACTCGTCCGGGCCGGCGAACGCCCCCACGCGGTCGCGGATCATCGCCTTCATGTAGTGGGCGATCCGCGACACGCACAGCATGTATTGCAGCATCCCACTCAGGCGGGCGTTGGCGCTCGCGGCCGGCTCGTCGTACCCCTTCGCCTTCTGGATGCTCGGCGTCGTGTAGAACGCCGCGTCGCCCGACCCCGGCAGGTGGCAGAGCGGCACGAACCCCTGGTCGCTCAGCTCTTTTTCCTGGCGGTCGGTCAGGTGAACGTCGGTCACGGAGCGGGTGAACGACGACACGTCCGGGCCGTATTGGAGGGCGGGCAGGCCGGTCACGCGGCCGGCGGTCTCGGCATTGCCCCCCCGCACCCCGCGGATGCCGGCCAGCCATCCGCTCTCGGCGAACGCCCGCACCGCCACCGCCCCGAACGCGAACGCCCCGTTTCCCCACAGGTAGCCCTTGCGATCCGGCGATGACACGTCTTCGCGGTAACTGAACCGATGGTCGTGACCGGGCGCGTCGGTGTGCGGCTCGCGGAGCAGCAGCTTCGGAATCACCATGCCGACGAACCGCGCGTCTTCCGTGTCGCGGAGCGACCGCCACTTGACGTACTCGGGCCGGGCGAACGTGCGGCCGAGGTCGATGGTCGGGTCGAGGTCGGCGAACGAGTCCAGTTCGAGGAACCGCGGATCGACCCCGCACACGAACGGGGCGAACGCGGCGGCGGCCACACCCGACAGCCCGTTCAGCGTGGCGAGGTCGTCGGTCGGGTGGTCGGGGAACGGGCGGTGGCACAGGTCGTAGTCGCCGAGCAGCAGGCCGAACGGCTCCCCGCCGGGCGTGTCGAACTCGTCAGAATACACCTTGCGGAAGAGGGCCGACTGGTCGAACTCGAGCGCCCGCTCCTGGTCGCGGGCCAGGTCTTTCCACGTCGCCGACAGCACGCGGACCTTCACGTTCGCGCCGTCGGGCACCTGCTCCGTCAGGTACTTCAACCCCCGCCAACTCGCTTCGAGCTTCTGAAACTGCGGGTGGTGCAGCACCGCATCGAGTTGTGCGGACAGCAACTCATCGACACGGGCGACGGCGGCGTTCAGCCGGCGGGAAAGGCGTTGGCGGTCGTCCTCATCGGCAACGGCGGGCGGGTTGGCGAACCACGCGGTCAGCGCTTCGCCGACGGTGGCGGCTTTCAGAAAGCCGTCAAGCGGGAGCGAGGCGAGGCGGTCGGCGGTCGGCTGCGAAAGGATCTGGTCGAGCAGACTCGGCGGGAGAGGAGCCGGGGCGTCCAGCGTCTCCACCCGTTCGGCGTATCGGGTTGTGGAGACGGGACGGGACACGGGAGAACTCCGTCGAACGTGAGCGAGGGGCGGTTATTGAGTGCGGAATGCGGAATGGAAGACACCAGCCCGCCCCGTCTTCCATTCCACACTCCGCGCTCCGCATTCCGCGTTTCTCACATCACCCGCCGAGCGTCGGGATGCGGGCGACCATCCGCAGGCTGGTGGTCAGTTCCTCGAACTGGAGCCACGGCCGCAGGTGGGCGACGGCGTTGAACGACCCCGGCTTGCCCGGCACCTCGGCCACGCTGATGCGGGCTTCGGCCAGCGGGTAGCGGGCCTTCATCTCCTGGCCGGCGTTCTGGTTGCTGTTCACGTACCCCTTGATCCAGCGGTTCAGCCAGTCCTCGCAGTCCTTCACCTCCATGAACGAGCCGATCTTGTCGCGGGCCATCACCTTCAGGAAGTGGGCGATGCGGCTGCTGGCCATGATGTACGGCAGGCGGGCGCTGATCTCGGCGTTCGCACTCGCTTCCGGCTTGTCGTACTTCTTCGGCTTCTGCGCGGTCTGGCCGCCGAAGAACACCGCGAAGTCTTCGTTCTTGTAGTGGCACAGGGGCAGGAAGCCGAGTTTGTCCAGTTCGGCCCCGCGGCGGTCGGTCAGGGCGATCTCGGTCGGGCACTTCATGTCGGCCGCGCCGGTCTCGTCCATGAACACGTGCGTGGGCAGCCCGCTCACCGTGCCGCCCCCCTCACGGCCGCGGATGGCGGTACACCAGCCGTACTTGGCGAACGCCTCGGTCAGCTTGGTGCCCATCGCGTAGGCGGCGTTCATCCAGCAGTATTCCTGGTGCTTCAGCTCCTTCGGCCGACCGGAGTTGTCCAGGTCGCCCTCTTCGTAGGCGAACTCTTCGACCGGCTTGGTGGCCGCCCCGTAGGGCAGGCGGGCGAGCGTGCGGGGCATGGTGAGCACGACGAACCGCGAGTCCTCGCTCTCGCGGAACGACTTCCACTTGGCGTACTCGGCCGTGTCGAAGATCTTGGCCAGATCGCGGGGCTTGCTCAGCTCGGTCCAGTCCTGGAAGCCGAACAGTTTGGGGTCGGCGGCGGTGACGAACGGGCAGAAGGCCGCCGCCGCCACGTTCGACATCTTGCTCAGCAGTTCCACGTCTTCCGGGTGGTTGCTGAACTCGTAGTCGCCGATGAGCGCGCCGTACGGCTCGCCGCCGGGCGACCCGAACTCGTTCTCGTACAGCTTCTTGAAGATGGTGGACTGGTCGAATTCGACCGCCTTGTCCACGTCCTTGAACAGCTCCCGCTTCGGCACGTTCAGCACCTTGATCTTCAGCTTGGTGCTCGTCTCGCTGTTCATGACCAGGTGGTTCAGCCCCCGCCAGGTGCCTTCCAGCTTCAGGTATTCGGGGTGGTGCATCACCTTCGCCAGTTGCTTCGACAGGGTGGCGTCGAGGGCGGCGATGGCCTGGTTGATGGTCTGGGTGACGTTCTTGCTGTACGTCACCGTCCCCTTCATCGCCTCGTCCGTCAGGGTGCGGATGAGGTCTTCGGCCCGGCTGCGTTCCGTCTGCTTGGTGGCCGACAGCACCTGATCCAGGATGCTGCCGGCTTCGGTGGTGGTGGTCGCGGCGGCGCCCGCCGCCGTGGATTGCGCGCTCATGGGGTGGTGGTCCGGTGTGGGGGGGTGTGGGTGTGTGGGATGGGGCGAGCCGTGCTCCGTAAGGAGCCGGGTGAATCAGCAACCCGGCTCCTTACGGAGCAC
>JANNDF010000883.1:0-24595 GCA_031387445.1 Planctomycetia bacterium | reverse complement strand
GGGGCTATGGCCTACACAAAAAACGCCCCCGCCCCCAAAAAATTGCAGCCCCCCCCGCGGGGGGTGGGTTCAAACCTCCACCCGACCCCGGGGGGGGTCGGCTCACTCATCGCACCTTAGAACTGGTCGAGCCAGAAGTGGTGCCCGCGGTAGTACCGCTGCGGCTCGAACAGCTCGTACCGCCAGCCCGGCTCGCGGAAGGCCGGGTAGGCCATGTACGCCGGCGGCTTCATGTACGGCTGGCCGGGTTGCTCCGGCCACTTCGGGCTGTTCTGCGGCCAGTAGTTGTGCGGGAAGTACGAGTACGGGTAGTAGAAGTGCCGGGGCAGCGGGGCGGGGTCGGCGGCGGATGCCGTACCCATCCCGGCCCACAGCGTCACCCCCGCGGCCACCGCCAGCAGTCGGCCAAGCCACTTGCTCATGTTCGGTCCTCCATGCCCGCCGCGGCTTCCTGCCGTAGCGTTGACACCATTCCCATCGGCAGCACCGGCCCGCGTGAGTGGACGCGGACAACCGGAATATCGGAAACCATCGGGCGAAAGGTGGGCCGGTGCGGAACAGGGGGGATGTGCTAAGAGATCCCCAAAAATGCAATAAGAAGCGGAGGGATTCGTTCAAGGTGAACCCCGACAGTGATGCCGGGGGTGGCGGCGACTACCACCGGCATCACTGCCGGGGTGCACCAGAGCCGCCCGCCAGCTTGCCGATCGCTTCTCCGGTCATGCGGTACACCGTCCACCCGCCGACCGGCTTCGCCCCCAGGCTCTCGTAGAAGCCGATGGCCGGCGTGTTCCAATCCAGCACGCTCCACTCGATCCGCCCGCAGTCGCGCTCGACCGCCAGTTGACCGATGGCCGCCAGCAGCGCCTTGCCCAGCCCCCGCCCGCGGTGTTCGGGAATCACGAACAGGTCTTCCAGGTAGATGCCCGGCTTGCCGAGGAACGTGCTGTAGTTGTGGAAGAAGAGGGCGAACCCGACGGCCGTGCCGTCGGGTTCGGCGAGCAGGCACTCGGCGTACGCCCGCCGGCCGAACAGGTGCTCGGCGATCTTGGCCTCGTCGAAGCACACGGCGTCGGCGAGCTTCTCGTACTCGGCGAGCGCGCGAATGAGCGAGGCGATGACGGGCACGTCGGCGGGGGTGGCGGGGCGGATCATGGGATCAGTTGGGCGAGCGGCCCGCGTGAGCGGGCTGGTGGTGGCGGGCAGAACCAGCGGGCTAACGCCCGCCGCTCGCCCGGAGGAACTCCAGCAGGTCCGCCGCCTGTTGCGGGGTCAAATCGGCGAGCATCCCGCTCGGCATGAGCGACTCGCGGGCGGGGGTGAAGGTGTCGATGTCGGCGGCCGCGAACGTGTGCTCCTTGTTCGTCGCGTCGCGGACGACGGTTTCTTTCGCGTCCCGCTTCACCAGCACGCCCACCACGGTCTTGCCGTCGGTGCATTGCACGGTGTAGCTCTGGAACTTCGCCTCCACGCGGCGGCTCGGGAGCAGCAGGCTTTCCAACAGTTCGTCCTTACTGCGGTCCTTGCCGACGGCGGTCAGGTCCGGGCCGATCTCCTTGCCGGTGCCGCCGTGCTTGTGGCAATCGACGCACTTGTTCGCCGCGAGCAGGAACACCGCCTTCCCCTTCTCCGCGTCGCCCTTCAAGCTGGTGATCGCCTTCGGCCGCGGGTTCGGCCCGAGTTTGCGTTCACCACCGGCGGGTGGGAAGTAACCCTCGAACAACTCACGAACGGGGCCGGGAGGCATACGAGAGTATTGTTCCAAGGTGTCTTGTTTGAATTCATCTCGATGGATCGCAATAAACAACGACAGCGTAGGAGAAGATGGCGGTGAGAATGCAAAGTCGTCAATTGGACTCGGTCCCAGGCCGCGAATCCAAAGGTCAACCAGCCTGAGGCCCTCACGGTCTGGCAACTCGCTTCCGATATGCGGCATTCGATCCTTGCCGAATTTCGCCATGCGGAACAATAGCGTGCTGTGAAATGGCTCGCCCTTCTTGATGATCCGCGCTTCTGACAATCCAAAATCTCCACGTGTCGGCTTCACGTCCAGCACCTGCTTCAAGTCCGACCCCTTCGTCAGTTCGAAGGGCACCGACCCGCCGCCGCCGTTGCGGTGGCAGTGCGAACAGTTGACGTGCAGGTAGCTCCGCGCCCGGTCGTCCAGCTTCGCCTTGTCGTCGTGCGGGTCAGTGTGCTTGGGCAGCTTCGCGGTGTTCGCGTCGGTGAATGCCTCCTTCGGCTTCTTCGCCTTGTCCAGCCGCTCGATCATGCCGAGGTCGCACATCGTCACCAACTGGTTCTTGCCGCCCACCGGCTTGTTGAGTTGATCGGGGTTGAACGCGAGCGTCACCTCCGCCCACGGGGTGTGGCACGTCAGGCACTGCGTGCGGCTGGCGAAGCTCCACGTCTGCTCCCGCTTGCCGCCGGGCACTCGCTTGTCGGCGACGGTGAAATACTTCTCCGTCCCGTCGGCCGGCACCAACTCGGCGTCGGTCTGGTCGTCGTTCCACGCGAAGGTGTACGCCTGCCAGAACGCCCCGTCGTAGTGCAGCAGTTGCGTCTCGATGCGTTTCGTCTTGCCCGGTTCGAGTTCGAGTGTGAGTGTGCGGCCGAGCACCGAGTCTTTCGGGAACACCTGCGAGAACGGCAGCCATTCGACGTAGCCGATCTTCTGCCGTTCGTCGTGCCACTGCACCGCACTCTTACCCGGCAGCGCTACGAACCGCACGCTGGTGGCACCGTCGGCCCACGCCTGCACGTTCACGCTGAACGGGTACACGCCGTCGGCCAGCTTGTGGTCCTTCACCGCGGTGAACAGCCCCGTCGCGCTTAGCTTCGTCGGGAACGCCTTCGGGTCGTAAGCCGGCTTGGTGTTCTTCTCGAACGTGTAGAGCAGCCCGGTGTCGTAGTCGGCGAAATAAAGCTCCCCCGAGTTGTCCTCGCCGAAGCACGCGCTGCGGATTTGCGGGTCGATCAGGTCGATCATCTCCGTGCAGCGGTCGCCCTTAATCGTCGCGGCCCAGAAGCGTTTCGTCATGTAGTCGCTGAACACGTACTTCCCTTCCAACTCGGGGAACTTCTTCCCGCGGTACACGTACCCGCCGTTCACGCTCGCCGCCTGCGAGTGATCGAGTTCCACCACCGGCGGCGTGACGGTCGGCGTCGGGCCGGGGTCGAGCTGGCTGTTGATCGGTTGGCGACCCTCGGTGATGCTCCACCCGTGGTTGCTCCCCTTGCTCAGCTTGTGGACCATCTCCCACGCCTCCCAACCCACGTCGCCGAGCCACAGGTCGCCCGTCTTGCGGTCGAAGCTCATCCGCCACGGGTTGCGGAAGCCGTAGCTCCAGATTTCCGGCCGCACCGTTTTGCCCTGGTGCTTCAGGTTCACGAACGGGTTGTCTTTGGGGATGGCGTACTGCTTCCCCTCGTCCTTCTTGTTCACGTCGATCCGCAGGACGCTGCCGAGCAGGTCGGAACAATCCGTGCCGGTCTTCCACGGGTCGGGCGGGTTCGGGTCGGCGGCATCGCCGGTCGAGATGTACAGGTAGCCGTCGTGCCCGAAGTGCAGGTCGCCGCCGTTGTGCCCGCCTTGTGTGTAGGTGATGACCACCTCTTCGCTCCCGAGGTCGAGCGTCGGCGCCTTGCCGTCCTCCGCAATCACCTTGAACCGCGACACGCGGGAGCCGTCGGGGAAGTTCTTCTCCGGGTCGAACTGGCCCACCTTCGGCCCCTTCTTGCCCTTCAGCGTGTAGCAGACGAAGCAGGTGTGGTTCTTGGCATAGTCCGGGTGGAACACGAGGCCGTAGACGAACTCGAACTCCTTCGCGGCCGGGTTCGGCGTGAGCTTGGCGTAGTTCCCTTTCAGGTCGGCGAACAGTTCCGGCTTGGCGTCCGGCTGCTTCGGGTTCAGCGTGAAGATCTTGCCGTCCTGCTCGCCGACGAACAGCCAGTCGGCCGTCGGCATCCGCGAGATGAGCAGCGGGTGGTTGAACTTGGCGGCCGGGTAGACGTGCGTGGCGGCGTACGGCGGGGGCGGCTCCGGGCTGCCAGTGACTTTACCCGAAGTCCACGGCACGCGATCCGCGGCGAACGACACAGTAGCGCAGAGCAGCGCGACGACGAAGAACCGCATGGGAGAAGACCCGCGAGAAGGGAGAAGGAGATGATACGTCTTGGCGAACCCGGCCCGCAAGGGCCACGGGTGCCGTTCGACGCCAACGGCGTCGTTCCCACAGCCCAGGGTTGAGGTGCGAAGCACCGACACCCTGGGGACTATGCAGCACAAATGGTCCGACCCCAACGGGGTCGTTCACCGATCAGGATCGGTGAACGACCCCGTTGGGGTCGTGTGGTGTAGACTGTGGATACCCAGGGTGTCGGACCTTCGGTCCTCAACCCTGGGCTGAGAGAACCACCCCTTTGGGGTGGAACTCACTTCTTGCCGACGCACAGCAGGAAGTTGTTGGCCGGCTTCTCCAGGTCGTCCGTGCGGATGAACAGTGCCCCGCCGCTGATCGCCGGCGTGGCCAGGCAGTTCGCCCCCACCTCGGACGTGCCCAGGATGTCCGCCTCCGTGCCGCCCGCCTTGAACACCGTCAGCGTGCCCTTCAAGGTGAGGGTGTAGACCTTGCCGTCGGCCGCCACCGGCGAGGCGCTGAACGACTGCTTCGCCCCGACGATCTTCTCGTCCCACACCGGCTTGCCAGTCTTGGCGTCGGTGCAGTACACCGCCCCGGCCCGCGGGTCGGCGGTGTACACGCGGTCGTCGTACACCAGTGGGGTGGTGTCGCCGAGCGCCAGCTTCGTCGTCTTCCACGCCTCCTCCCACCCGCCGCCGTCCTTCGGCTTCAGCCGCACCACCCCGCTCCCGGCCAGCATCAGGTCGGTGCCGATCACCGCCGGGCTGGGGATGTTCCCGCCCGACTTCACCGTCCACTTCTCGCTGCCGCTCTCGGTGTCGTAGGCCACCAGCCCTTTCGGCCCGTGGAACAGCACCTCGGTTTCCTTGTCGCTCACCTTGCGGATGGTCGGCGTCGTCCAGTTCTGCCCCTTCGGGCGGGCCGTCTTCCACGCGTTCTTGCCGGTCTTCACGTCCACCGCGGCGATGAACGAGTCGCCGGTGTTCTCCATCGGCACGATCAGCTTGCCGCCGTGCAGCACCGGCGACGACGCCATGCCCACCTGGTTGCTCACGGTCGGGTAGTCGCCGACGATCGAGCGGTACCACAACTGGTTGCCCGCGTGGTCGAGCGCCACCAGGTCGCCCGTGGCGAACAGGGCGTACACGGCGTTCGCGTCCGCCACCGGGGTGGGGGCGGCCATGCACGTCTTCGGGTGGGCGGTGGTCAGGCCGGTCGCCGTGAACTCACGCTGCCACAGTTTCGCCCCGGTCTTGGCGTTGATGGCGACGACGTACAGGCGGTCGTCGTTCACCCCGCCGCTACAGGTGACGAACACCTTGTCGCCCACCACCACCGGCGACGACACCCCACGGGCCGGCAGCGGGGCCTTCCAACGGATGCCCTCTTTGTCGGTGAACGCGGCCGGCAGGTTCTTCTCGTCGCCGACGCCACTGGCCCCGGTGCCGCGGAACTGCGGCCAGTCGGCGGCGGAGGCGACGGAGGCGGCGAGCAATGCGAATGAAAACGCGATCCGGTTCACTTCTTCTCCTCCTTCTTGGGGGCGGGGGCCAGTTCGCCGAGATCGACGGCCACTTGCTTGCCGTCTTTGGTGATCTGCTGCTTGACCGGCAGGGCGCCGCCGGTGGCGTCGCACACGCGGGCGGCGAACTCCCACGGCTTCATCCACTGCTGGGCCTTGTCGTTCTGGCACACCTTCACCAGCAGTTCGTTCGCCCCCTTCTTGAGCGTGACGTTCGCCACGTGCTGGTCGTGCTTCTTGCCCGAGTGGTACTCCTCTTTGAAGTACACCTCCTTCCCGTTCACGAACAGCTTGACGGCGTTCGGGCTGGCCAGCCGCACCTGGCACTTCGTCTCTTCCCCCGTCACGACGGTGGCGACGGCATACGCCAGCACGTCCTTCACGTCGGCCACGGCGGTGTTCAGGTCCACGTTGCCGTAGGCGTCCCAGCTCTGGGCGTACTTCCAGCCGGTGCGGTCGGTCGCCTTTTCCGGCGGGTACGGCACGGCGAACCCCTTCAGCTCCTTGTTGTCGAACTGCTCGCTCACGCTCCACTCGGTGACGAACCCGTAGTGCCTGGTCACGTTCTTCTCGGCCCCCAGGTCTTTCAGCTTCTTGGCCAGGTCGTCCACCTGATCCTGATCGCGGGAGGCGGTGAACAGCTTCTCCAGCGCCTCCTTGTACTTCGGCGTGTTCACGACCGCGGCGGCGTCCTTCAGCCCGGCGGCGACGGCGTCGCGGCGAAGCTCCGAACTGGGGTCGTTCAAGAACGCGGGCAGCAGAGCGGCGGCGGCGGTCTTGTCCACCTTTTCCAGCAGTTCAAACGCCAGCCGGCGGGCGGCGGGGTTCCGCTTGCGGTCGGCGGCGAACGTGCCCACATCGATCTTGCTGATGACTTTGCCGGCGTTGCCTTCTTCTTCCACGATGGCGTTGACGGCCGACCGCAGCCAGTTGGCGGCCAGCGGGGAGGCGTCGTCGAAGGCGGTGAGGGTGGGCACGAGTGCGGCTGATCCGCCTTTCACCACCGCCTTCCACCCCTTCGCCGCTTCCTCCGATCCGGCCCCTTCCGGGCCGACCGCCTTGATCGCTTTCAGCCCGTCGGCCACGGCGGGGGGCACCTCCGCGGCGAACCCGACCGAGGGCCAGACGGCCCCCACCAACACGAGTAACAGAAACCGTCGCATGGCAGCGTTCCTCCGGTAGGGTGGCCCGCGCTCGCCGAGAGCGGATTGCGATTCCCGCGCTCGGCGAGAGCGGACCAGCCAACCCGGTAGTGTGCGACCCCCGCGGGCGGTTGGCATCGCCACGGTTTGCCCATCGTGATACCATTTCACGCCCCGCACAGGATACCGCCGCGTGATTCGCACCGCGTTCAAAATCGCCTTCTGGCTCGCCCTTGCCGTCTGGACCGTGCTGCTCGTGCGGCCGACCCCACAAGACGTGACCGCCGAACTGAAGGGGTGGAGCGACATCCTCCCGCTGGTCGTGGCGAAGACTCTGCACGTGACTGCGTATGCCGTGTTCGCCGGGTGGGGGCTGACGGTGTTCGGGCGGCGGAAGTGGTGGGCGGTTGGGGCGGTGGCGGTTCACGCCATCCTGGGCGAAGTGGGCCAGTACCTGGGGAACGTGTGGTTCGCCACCGGGCGGGTGGGCTGCATCACCGACGTGCTGATCGACTGGACGGGCATGGCCATCGGGTGCGGGGTGTGGCGGGTGGGAAAGCGTCTGGCAAGCCGGTTGCGGTTGGCATCCGCCGCGGAGTGAACTACGCTTCGGCCGAACCTTCCGCCCCTCACGCGAAGTGTGCCCATGTCCGATGCGTCCGTCGTCACCCCGCCGCCGGCGGGGCGCCCCACCGCCGTTCTTGCGCCCGGGCGGGTCGGCGGGCGGCTGGCGGTAGTCGGCGGGGTGGTGTTCGCCGCGAACGCCGGGCTGCTGGTGCTGCAACTGGCCGCCGGCCGGCTGCTCTCGCCGTTCATCGGCTCGTCGCTCGAAACGTGGACGGCGGTGATCGCCGCGTTCCTGGCCGGTATCGCGGTGGGGAATGCGTTCGGCGGGCGGGCGGCCGACCGCAAGGCCACCGCCGGTACGCTCAGCGTGTGGCTGCTCGTCGGCGGACTGTCGGCCGTCTGGATGGTGCTACTGCCGATCCTGTTGAACAGTTCGTCGCTTCACACCCTGTTGCCGCTCGGCCCTCGGATTCCCGCCCTCGCCTTCCTCCTCTGCTTCCCGGCCGGGTTCGCGCTCAGCGTGCTCACCCCGCTGGCCATCCGGATTGGTGTGCCGGATGCGGCCGGCACCGGCCGCGTGGCGGGGGTCATCTTCGCCCTCAGCACGCTCGGCTGTCTGGTCGGCAACTACCTCACCGGGTTCGTGCTGATCCCCGAGTTCACCGTCAACCAGATCGTCGTCGGCACGGCGGCGCTGCTGGGGGTACTGGCCGCGGTGGGGTTGGCGGCGAAAGTGAACCGGCCGACCGGAGTGGAACACCGCCCGCACCCGGCCATGATGCCCGAGGACAAGCCGGCCCCGCTGAAATTGCCGGCCGCGTTCGCCGGCGTGTTCCTGTGCAGCTTTGCCGGCATGACGCTCGAGTTGGCCGCCACACGGCTGCTCGCTCCGGTCGTCGGCGTGTCCATCTACACCTGGACCGGGGTGATCGGCGTGATGCTCGCCGGCACCTGTCTGGGCAATTGGCTCGGCGGGCAGCTTTCGGGCCGGAAGTCCGCTGACAAGCCGTTGTCAGTGGCGTGGTGCATGACCGCCGCGGCGCTTGCCGCCGTCGCCGTCATCCTGTTGTTCGGGGTGATCGCCAACCGCCGCTGGTTCGCCAGCCTCGATCTCGTCCCGCAAGTGCTGGCCTGGACGTTCGCCCTGTTCTTCTTGCCCTCGCTGCTGCTCGGCACCATCTCCCCGCAGATCATACGCCTGGCCGTGCCGGACGTGGCGAGCGCGGGCCGCACCGCCGGTCGGGTGTACGCCTGGAGCACCGCCGGGGCCATCGCCGGCACCTTCGCCACCGGGTACGTCCTCATCAGCGGCATCGGCGTGCTCGGCACCATCCTGCTCGCGGCGGCACTGCCGGTGCTGGCGGTGGTGATCGTGGCCGGGCTGAAGCAGGCGAAGGTGCTGTACGGCCTGTGTATCGCCGGCGGGGCATTGTTGGGGGGTGGGGTGGTGTTGACGAAGGCCGACACCGGCATCACGGCGGAGAGCAACTACTACGCGATCATCGTCCGCCCGGCGAACGACGACGGCCGCGAACTGCGGTCGATGGCCCTCGACCTGCTCGTGCATTCGGTGGCCGACCTGAACGACCCGACCTTCCTGCGGTACAAGCACGAGCAGTTCCAGCTTGAGGCGGTGTACGCGGCGAAGGACGCGCACCCGGATTCGCAAAACGTGCTGGTGATCGGCGGCGGCGGGTACACCTTCCCGCGGTGCGTGCGGACGAAGATCCCCACCAGCACGGTGGAGGTGGTGGAGATCGACCCGGCGGTCACGCGGGTGGCGTACTCGCACCTGGGGCTAGACCCGAAGCTGGGCGTGGTCGCGCACCACATGGACGGCCGGCAGTTCGTCACCGAGAAGGCCGAGAAAGGCAAGTATCACGTCGTCACGCTCGACGCGGTGAACGACTTCTCGGTGCCGGGCCACTTGCTCACGAAAGAGTGCAACGAGGCGGTGAAGCAGACGCTCACCGACGACGGGCTGTACCTGGTGACGGTGATCGACGACGTGGCCAACGGCAAGCTCTGGAAGGCGGCGTACCGCACGCTGAAGGAGAGCTTCCCGCACGTCGCGGTGACGTTCCCGAAGGGCGTGTTCGACTCCGCCCACCCGGAGAAGTTGGAAAAGAGTGTGATCGTGCTGTACGCGGCGAGCAAGCCGATTGAGCCGGATCGCTGGGCGGAGATGATGCACCGACAAACCGGCAGCGGCAGTGGGGTGTACGTGGTGCCGGCCGACGTGACGGACAAACTATTGGCCCGCGACAAGCCGATCCTGCTGACGGACCAGTACGCCCCGGTGGACAACCTGCTGATGCAAGTGTTCCGCAGCCGCAAGCCGGGGGAGTGAGCGAGGGCCTCACGCCCTCGCCCCGACGCGGCTCACAGCAGGATCCGCCGCACCTCCGTTTGAAGTGCCCCGCCGGTGACGTGGACCCCGCCTTTCGCGTCGATGTACACGTCGATCTCGCTCCGCACGCCGAACTCGCCGGGCAGGTAGATGCCCGGCTCGATGCTGAAGCACGTTCGCCGCATCACGCGGCGCTCCTCGCGGGTCTCCAGGCCGTCCATGTGGCAGCCGTTGCCGTGGACCTCCTGCCCGATGTTGTGCCCGGTACGGTGGGTGAAGTATTTGCCGTACCCCGCCTTCTCGATCACCTCGCGGGTGGCCCCGTCCACCTCCCACCCTTGCAGCGGCTCGCCGCTCTCGAACGCCCGCTTCACCCGCGCGATGCCCGCGTCCCGTGCCGCCGCCACGATGTGGAACACCTCGTTGATCTTCGCCGGCACGTCCTCGCCGACGAACCCCACGCGGGTGAGGTCGGAGTACACCGCCCGCGGGCGGTCCATCTTCGCCCATAGGTCGACGAGCACGAAGCTGTTGGCCCCGATGCGGCGGTTGTCGGCGGCGTTCGGCTCGAAGTGCGGGTCGGCGCTGTGCGGCCCCTCGCCCACGATGGGCGGGCTGTAGGTGGTCATCTTGTGGTCGGCGAAGTGCTTCATGATGCGGGCCTGCACGTCGAGTTCCGTCGTGTGGCCCTGGGTGCGGAGTTGCTCGACGATGAACTGCCACGCCACGCCGTAGGCCGCGTCGGTGTGCTTGGCCGCCTCGAAGTGCATGGCCTCCTGTTCGTCGTCCCACACCGCTTCGAACTGCTGAATCAGATCCCCGCTGCTCACCGGCTCGACCCCGCACCCGCGGACGATCTCCACCGTGCCGGCGTCCACGCGGCTGATGTACATGTTGCCGTTGCGGGGGCTGTACTCCATCGCCACCCGCTTCACCCCGCCGAGCAGGTGGGCCAGCCCGGCCTCGAACTCCTGCCACTTCAGGTACACCGTCTTGTCGTCACCGGGCAGGTGGTCGAGCGACGCCGGTTCGATGGCGTGGGCCAACTTCTTCGGCGGCCCGCTCGCGGGGATGAAGTACGCCCACCGGCGGGACAGCTTCGGGTTGGTCTTGGCCACGCGGGCGGCGAGCACGTTCAGCCCGCGGAAGTCGTACAAGAGCCAGCCGTCGAGGTGCTGCTCGCGAACGGCGGACTGGATGGCGGCGAGATCGAACATGGATGGTGTCCTGGGTGTGGGAGGAAGAGCGCACGCGGATGACGTGGATTCCAGCGCGGATACACGCGGATCAGAATGAAGAATTTTCACCGCCGAGGGCACATGAGGGCACAAGAGAGGGAGAGGGGACGGAGATATTTTCTCCTCAACTCTCTTCTGCTTCTCTCGTGCCCTCATGTGCCCTCGGCGGTGAATCCTGTTTTATCTGCGTTCATCCGCGCTGGTATCCGTGTCATCCGTGTCCCGATTTATTGACTTTTCTTCACAGTCACAGGGACGAATTTGCTCGTCGGGGTGCGACTGCCGTCGGCCACGCGGTCGAGCGGCACCAGCACGTTCGTCTCGGGGAAGTAGGTGGCGCAGTTGCCCCGCGGGATGTCGTACTCGACCACGATGAACCGCTTCGCGGTGCGGGTGGTGCCGCCGGTCGTGTTCGTCAGGTCCACCACGTCGTTCGCCTTCAATTTCCGCTCGGCGATGTCCGCGGGGTGCATCAGGATCACCCGCCGCTCGTTGATGATCCCGCGATAGCGGTCGTCCAGGCCGTACACGGTGGTGTTGAACTGGTCGTGGGTGCGGATGGTCATCATCACCAGTTCGCCCGGTTGCACACTGTCGGTCGGCAGCGGCGATGCGGTGAACTTCGCTTTGCCCGTGGGCGTGCTGAACTCGCCGGATCGTGGCTTGTTCGGCAGGTAGAACCCGCCGGGCTTGCGGACCTTCGCGTTGTAGTCGTCGAACCCCGGAATCACCTTCTGGATGCGCTCGCGGATGAGGTCGTAGTTGCCGGCCAGTACCACCCACGGCACGGACGACTTCTTGCCCAGCGTGGCTGCCGCCAGTCGCGCCACAATCATCGGCTCGCTGAGCATCTGCTTCGACACAGGGTCCAACCGCCCGCGGCTCTGCTGCACGATGCCCATCGAGTTCTCGGTCGTCACGAATTGCTCGCCGCTCGCCTGCACGTCACGGTCGGTGCGGGCGAGGCAGGGCAGGATGAGGGCGGTGCGGCCGTGGACGAGGTGCGAGCGGTTCAGCTTGATCGACACTTGCACGGTCAGGTTGCACTTTCGTAATGCCGCAGCCGTGAATCCGGTGTCCGGGGTCGCTTGCAGGAAGTTCCCGCCCAACGCGAAGAACACCTTCGCCCGGCCGTCGTGCATGGCCTTGATGCTGGCCACCGTGTCGAACCCGTGTTCCCGCGGCGGGGCGAAGTTGAACTCCTTCGCCACTGCATCGAGGAACCACGCGGCCGGCCGCTCGATGATGCCCATGGTGCGGTCGCCCTGCACGTTCGAGTGCCCCCGGACCGGGCACAGCCCCGCCCCCGGCTTGCCGATGCTGCCCCGTAGCAACGTCAGGTTGACGATGTCGCGGATGGTGTTTACCGCACTCTTGTGCTGCGTCAGCCCCATCGCCCAGCAGGTGATGATGCGGTCACTCTCCGCGATGCGGTCGCCGGTGATCTCGATCTGCTGCCGAGTCAGCCCCGACTGCTTCTCGATGTCGTCCCAACTCACCGCGTTCACGGCCGCCACCAGTTCGGCGAACCCTTCGGTCTTCGACTCAACGAACGCCTTGTCGATGCGGTCGCGGGCGATCAGCCGCTTCATCCACCCCTTCAAGAGTGCCGCGTCGCCGTTGATCCGCACTTGCAGGTAGTCGTCGGCGAGCGGGGTGCTCGCCCCCGCCATCCCGCCCGCCTCCTGCGGGTTCATGAACCCGAGCAACCCCGCCTCTTTCAGCGGGTTGACGGCGATGATGCGTGCCCCCGCCCGCTTCGCCTTCTGCAGCGCCGTGAGCATCCGCGGGTGGTTGGTGCCGGGGTTCTGGCCGAGGATCAGAATCAGTTGTGCCTTCTCGAAGTCGTCGAGCTTTACCGTGCCCTTGCCGATGCCCACCGTGTCGGGCAGGGCGTAGCTGGTGGACTCGTGGCACATGTTCGAGCAGTCGGGCAGGTTGTTGGTGCCGAACTGCCGGACGAAGAGTTGGTACAGGAACGCCGCCTCGTTCGACGTGCGGCCGGAGGTGTAGAAGACCGCCTCGTGCGGGCTGGCGAGCGCGTTCAACTGGTCGGCGATCAGCTTGAAGGCTTCGTCCCAGTGGATCGGCTGGTAGTGTGTGTTGCCGGGGCGGAGCACGAGCGGTTCCGTCAACCGCCCTTGCTGGCCGTGCCAGTAGTCGGACTGTTCGGCCAGGTGCCGCACGCTGTGGGCCAGGAAGAACTCACCGCCAATGCCGCGGCGATCCGCCTCCCACGCGATCGCCTTCGCCCCGTTCTCGCAGAACTCGGCCGGGGTGCGGTGGTCGTCCGGCTCGGGCCACGCACAGCTACTGCAATCGATCCCTCCCTTCTGGTTGAGCAACGACAACGCCCGCGTGCCGCGGATCACCCCCGCCTGCCCCCACACGTGCTCCATCGACTTGACCACGGCGGGCATGCCCGCGGCGGTCGTCTTCGGCGAAGACAGGTGCAACCCGGTGAACACGTCTGGCGGAATCGCGGCAGGATCGGGGGGAAGGGAGTCATCCATTTGGCAAGCTCTGGAGAGTTGCCAATCAGTTTACTCACGCCGACGAGTCGCCGGGCGTGTCGGCTACCTCACTTCTTTTTCTTCTCGGCTTCCGCCTTCTTGATGGCGTCTTCCTCCGCCTGGATGAAGATGACCGGCCGTAGGATCAGCACCCGCACGTTGTCCGTGCCGCCGCTCAACAGCACCGCCACCGCCGCCCCGTCGGCGACTTCTCCCGCATCCGACTTCACCACCACCTCGGCCACCCGCGGCGTGTCCGTGAGGGCCACCAGTTCGCGGGTGGTCTCCGTGATGCTCACGAACACCGACCGCCGCTGCCGCGGCACCCGCACGGTCGCCGAGATGGTGGTGCCGACGAACTCCAGGTCGAACGCCTCGTTCGGCTTCTGCTTCCCGCCGCTGCCGAGGTATTCCACGGCCTTCCGTTTGGAGAGCACGGTGGCACTCCGGCCGGTGGCGATGCGGGCGGTGCCGTCGAGCGTCTTCTGTCCGCTCTTGGCCACCAGCTTCGCCCACTCGTCGCTCACCACCGCCGGCTTGCCCGCCTCCGGCCTCCGCTTGTCCGGCTTCGGCAGCAGTTCCGCGCCGCCCAGCTTGGCCCACTCGTCGCCGCCCACCGCCAGCTTGCCCTTGTCCAGCTTCGCCAACAGTTCGGTCTCGTACTGCTTGCGGTCGAGTTCGTACACGGTGCCCGTCACGTCTACGGCCAAGTCGGTGCGGTCGGTGAGCACCTTCAGAAGCGTCTTGATGTCGTCGTGGCGGTTCGCGCTGGTGGTGACGACGAGGTGCGCACCGTTCTTCTCGCCGATCTCGCGGGTGGGCTTGTTCCAGGCACCCGGTTCGACGTTCGCCGTCACCTCGCGGATGACTTGCTCGATGGAATCGAACCCTGCCCGCGACGACCCCGGCGTGTACAGCAGCGAACGGATGTCGTACTCGACGGTCTTGATGTCGCTCGGCAACTCGATTCCACCGCCTTCTTTGATGTGATCCGAGGTTTGGGCATACGTGGTCGCGACGAACGCCACCAGCAGCAGAGGGGCGACACGGTTCACGGAGATGCTCCGACAGGACTGTTTCGAGTGCAACGCGAGGTGCGGGCGGTGCGTTGGCTGGCGGAAACAGACCCCTCACCCCAACCCCCTCTCCCCTTGGGGGAGAGGGGAACCAATAGTCACACCCACTTGATGACCACGCCGAGCCAGTTCACTTTGTCCTTGAGCAGTCCCTCAGAGGCTTCGCCGAGCTTCTCCGACGGGAGGGTGTGCGTGACCAGACCTTCCAGGCTGAGCCGGCCGGAGGCGATCATCCGCAGCAGCCAGTGCTGGGCCTTGTGGATGTCCCACGCCCCGGCCAGCCGGGTAGTTTCCGCCGGGCGGCATCGGGAGCCAGAATCGCCGTAAGTGTTTGGCCGGCATGGGTGCTTTTTGCCGGCCGGCATGTTTTTTTGGTCCGGTGGGGGGCGCTGAAACCATCCGCCGGTGACAGGAGGGAAGTGGTGAGACTGAGACAAACCCGCCCCACCGGCAGTCAATCCTTTCCTTTACATCCGCTCTCACCGTGTCGGAGGCACTCCCACCGAGGTTCTCCCGCCGCGGAGCCGCAAGTACCATACACCGTTCATTCGCCCCGGTCCGCCGTCGTTCCCCGCTGAGACCCCATGCGCGTCGTGCTCGCCGAGAAGCCGTCCGTCGCCCGCGAGATCGCCGCCGTCCTCGGCGCGAACTCCCGCCAGGACGGGTACCTGGAAGGGGCCGGCCACCAGGTGACGTGGGCGCTCGGCCACCTGGTCACACTTCAGGAACCCGACGACTACGACCCGGCCCTCAAGCGGTGGGCGCTCCACACCCTCCCGTTCATCCCCGAACAGTTCGGCCTCAAACTGATCGACGAGCCGCGGGCGGGCAAGCAGTTCAGTGTTGTGAAGCGACTGCTGCGAGCAGCCGACGAGGTGATCTGCGCCACCGACGCCGGCCGCGAGGGCGAACTCATCTTCCGCTACATCCAGGAACTGGCCGGGGCGACCCGTAAACCGTCGCAACGCCTGTGGCTGAACTCTCTGACCGAAGCCGCCATCCGCGACGCCCTCCGCCGCCTGCAACCGCTGGCCGATTACGACCGCCTGTACGCCGCCGCCCGCTGCCGTAGTCAGGCCGACTGGGTGGTCGGGCTGAACGCCACTCGCTTCTACACCGTCCGCCACCGCGACGCCGGTGGCCGGCTCTGGAGCGTCGGCCGGGTGCAGACGCCGGTCCTCGCCCTGGTGGTGCGGCGGGACGACGAGATCCGCGGGTTCAAGCCCGAACCGTTCTGGGAACTGGTGACGCTCTACCGTGAAGTCACCTTCAAGTTCACAGGCGACCGTTTCAAAAAGGAAGCAGATGCGGTGGCACTCCTCGACCGGGTGCGGGATCACCCGTTCACCATCGGGGCGGTCGAGCGGAAGACCGAGCGCGATCTGCCGCCCCAACTGTTCGACCTGACCGAACTCCAGCGGCACATGAACCGCCGCCGCGGGCTGTCGGCCGACGCCACCCTGAAGGCGGCTCAGTCGCTGTACGAGGCCAAGCTGATCACCTACCCGCGGACCGACTCGCGGCACCTGACGAACGACCTGAGGGGGCAGGTGCGGAGTGCGCTGGAATCATTGCGGGCGCTCCACCCGGAGGCGGTCGGACGGCTCGACCTGTCCGCGCTCGCGTTCACCGGGCGGGTGGTGGACGACTCGAAGGTGCGGGATCACCACGCCATCATCCCGACGGGGAAGCTGCCGGGCAACCTGCCGCCGGCCGAGCGGGCGGTGTACGACGCGGTCGCCGTCCGCCTGATCGCCTGCTTCTACCCGGCGTGCGTGAAAGAGGTGACGACCGTCAACGGGAAGGCGAACGAGGTGCCCTTCCGCGCCCGCGGGGTGCGGGTGGTGGAGCCGGGGTGGACGGTGCTCGACCCGCCCCGCGAGGAGGACAAGAAGGCGGACGAGCAAGCCCTGCCCGAATTCCGCCCCGGCGAGAGCGGCCCGCACGAGCCGGCGGTGAAGAAGGGGGAGACGACCCCGCCCAAGCCGTACACCGAGGCCACCCTGCTCGGGGCGATGGAGACGGCCGGCAAACTGGTGGATGACGAGGCGTTGCGGGAGGCGCTCAAGGAACGGGGGCTGGGCACGCCGGCGACGCGGGCGGCGACCATCGAGACGCTGCTCGCCCGCGGGTACATCGGCCGGGAGGGGAAGGCGGTCGTGTCGTCCGACGCCGGCCGTTACCTGATCGCCCTGGTGCGGGACCGCGGGCTAAAGAGTGCGGAACTGACGGGCGATTGGGAGGCCCGGCTGCGAGAGATCGAGCGGGGTGAACTCGACCCCGCCCGGTTCATGGCGGACATCGCCGCGTACACCCGCGGGATCGTCGGCGAGACCGAGGGCGGGGCGGTGGACGAGTCGCGGCTGGGCGAGTGCCCGCGGTGCGGCAAGCCGGTGATCGAGGGCACCCGCGGGTACGGCTGCTCGGGGTGGAAGGGCGGTTGCCCGTTCGTGCTGTGGAAGGAGTACAAGGGCGGGCGGCTGGATGCCGGTCACGCCCGCGAACTGTTGCAACGGCGGGCACTCTTCCGCCCGCCGGCGTTCGACGGGTCGGACGGGGTGATCCTCACCCTCTCCGACGCCGGGGCGGTGCTCGAGGTCCGCACCCCGCAGGCGGAAGGCCCGCGGCCGGCGAAGGGGGCGAAACCAACGCGGCCACGTCGCACGCCCACCCGAGCCAAACCCACGGAGGGGGGAGCGCCAGCAGTCCGCCGCGAGAAAGGCACAGTGAAAGCGGGGGCGAGCGGCGGCAAGCCGGCGGGGAAGGCATCCGACGGCCCACTCGGCGACTGTCCGTTGTGCAAGGCGGCGGTGATCGAGGGGGAGCGGGGGTACGGGTGCAGCGGATGGCGGAACGGGTGCAAGTTCACCATCTGGAAGACGATCGCCGGCAAGAAGGTGACCGCGGCGACGGCGCGGGCGCTGCTGAAGAAGGGCGTCAGCCCGCCGCTCAAGGGGTTCAAGTCGAAGAGCGGGAGCACGTTCGACGCACGGCTGAAGCTGGACAACGGGGCCGTCCGATTCGAGTTCGAGGCGTGAGCGCGGCCCGCCGCGGGCGAAGACGCCACGGTCACCGGCCCAACGCCCGCTTCAGTTCGGCTTCGATCACGGGGTTCAGGATTCGCACCCGCTGGCGGCCCCCGCAACGGTGGCGAGTGTGCGCGCACGCTCGCCACCGGGCGGGTGATTGCGGCCGGTGTCGTCTCACTTGGCGGGGCCAGCCTCCTTGACCTTCGCCCGCTTGACCAGGTCGTACTTCACCCCCGCCGGGTAGGCGTCGTAGTCCGGCTCGCCGTCCTTCACCGGCTTCCGCCGGTCGTAGAAGTGGACCTTCCCCTGGCCGAGCACCTCGGCGGTCGATCCCTGCACCACGAGGGCCGTGCCCTCGTCCAGCCCGATGCCGAGGAACTGCGGGTACGCCTTCACCAGCGCGGTCATGTCCTTGAACCGGTTGCGGGCCGAGAAGTGCTGGTCGATGGCCACCCCGGGGAGGAACCCCATCGCCCGCTCGTACCCCTCGCACATCATGACGTCCGGCCCAGCCGGCGCCCCCCGCACCAGGTAGTCGCCCTGGATGGTCGCCCCGGCCGAGCTGCCGCCGATCACGCCGCCGCGGTCCAGCACCCCCCGGATCAGGGGCGCCACCTTGGTCCCCTCGTAGGCGTCTACGAAGTGCCACTGCCGGCCGCCGCCGAACCACACGCCCGTCGCCTTCTCGAACACCTCCAGCACCTTCGGGTCTTCCAGGTCCTTCTTCTCACGGTGCGGCACCACCGTGACGTTCTTGGCCCCGAGGCGGGCGAGGAAGCTCTCCTCGGCCTTCTCGCGGATCGGGTCCGGGTTCGAGACGGGCAGGATCACGAACCGCCCCTCGACCCCGCCGCCGGCCTCGAAGAACCGCTTGGCGATGTCCTGCGGCATCCGCCCGCCGCCGACGATGACGAGCGTGCCCTTCGGCACGACTGGGTCGGGCAGCACCTTCGGCGGGTACACGTCCTTGGCCGCCCGGTCGAACGCCGCCCGGCGGAGCTCGTTGTAATCCGCCGTCTTCTTGCCATCGAGTTCGATGGACCGCGCGTCCCGGCTGTCCGACTTCGCCAACCGCAGGGTGACGGTGCCCTGGCCGACGTTGGACAGCACCCGCTTCTTGATCTGGAAGATCGCGTCCGGCGGGACGTACAGCCCGACCAGTCCGGGCCGTGGCTGGTCGGCGGCGGTCTTGAGGAACTGGAAGCCGTCCGGGGCGTCGCCCTTCAGGGCGTCGGTGACGCCCGCCTCGTCCTTGTTCTCGAAGTCCTTCGGCAGCCCGCCGGCCACGACCAGTACGGGCTTCGGCAGCCCGTAGGGCGACAGGTGTTCCACCGCCGGGGTCTGGGCCACGAGGGCGGGTGAGACGAGCAACACCCCGAACAGGATCCACCGCTTCATGTCACACCTCGAAAAGATGAGTCGAATGATGCCGTGATGTCCGCAGCCCCCGCCGCGTGGACGCGCCCCCGTGGCTCGTGGCGCCGGCGGTGTTGACGGTGGCGATCACACTCGGACGGGTGGTCGGCACCCGCTCCCTCACGGTCGCGGTTCTGGAGTGATTTCCCTTTGGCGGCCGGAGTCCCGCTCGGTTCGCCGGACCTACTTGAGGAACCACCGCATCAGCTCGCATCCGGGGTCGAACCGCTTCGGGCCGTTCGCGGCCGTGACTTCGTCGTAGCTCGTCTGGCCGTTCGACAGGATGCCGTTGCCGCACACGGCGAACGGCACCGCCCCGTGGGCGTGGGCCTTCGTCTTCAGCGTGGTGCGGTGGTCGGGTTCGACCAGGATGCGGAACTCGCCGTAACGGGGCAGCGCCTCCAGTAACGGGCCGACGATGTGCGTGTCGATCTGCTCCAGCGCCTTCACCTTCTCGTCGGCCTTCCCCTCGTGCGACGCCTCGTCCGGCGCTTCGACGTGAACGCATACCAGATCGAACGCCCCGAGTGCTTCGACGGCGTACTTGCCCTTGTTGGCGTAGTTGGTGTCGAGATACCCGGTGATGCCCGGCACCTCGATGCGGTGCCAGCCGAGCAACGCCCCGACGCCCCGCACCAGATCGACCGCCGAGATGATCGCCCCCCGCTTGCCGTACACCTCCTCGAACGACTGCACCCGCGGGGCCTTGCCCTGCCCCCAGAGCCAGATCTGCGTGGCCGGCAGCTTGCCCGCCGCGGCACGGGCGGCGGTCGCCGGATGGTTCGCCAGGATCGGCTTCGACAGTTCCATCAGTTCGCACAGCACGTCGCGGCCCGGACCCACCGGCAGGTGGTCGGCAATCGGCTGCCCTTGCACGTCGTGCGGCGGTTGCGTCTTCGTGTTCGCCAGCGGTGATGAATCAGACTTCCCCCGCCACACGAGGATGTTGCGGTAACTCACCCCGGCGTGAAACTCGATGGTCCCTCCGCCGATCTCGCGGCCGCCCAGTTCCTTCTGCAACGCGTGGATGAGTTGCTTGCCGTCGTCGCTCGGGATGTGCCCGCTGGTGAAGTTGTCCATCCGCCCGTCGGGGAAGTGAACCAGGTTGCACCGCACCGCCCAGTCGTTCGGGCCGAGGTGGATGCCCATCGCGGCCGTTTCGAGCGGGGCACGCCCGGTGTACACCTTCAGCGGGTCGTACCCGAATAGTGAGAGCGTGGCGACATCCGAGGCGGGTGTGAGTGACGGCGGCACGTTGTTCGAGAGACCGACGAACCCGGCTTGCACCACGCGGTCGATGTTCGGCAGGCGGGCGGCTTGCAGGGGGGTGCGACCGCCGAGCGATTCCTGCGGCTCGTCCGCACACCCGTCCGGAATGACGATGACGTGTTTCATGGGGAAGATTGTATCCCGATGGCTACTCGAACAGCCGCGACACCGGCACGCGGAAGCCCGGCAATTCCGGGTCGCCGGTCAGTTCCTGCTCGTCGTTCACCGTCACCGTTCGGGCACCACGTCGGCGGATGCTCACCGTTCGCGGATCGGGATCGATCACCCACACCAGCGGCACCCCGGCCCGGTGGAACGTCCGCACGCGCTCGTTGATTTGCCCGATCTGCGTACTCGGCGACAGGATTTCCACGATCAGCGTTGGCACGCCTTGGACGACGGTGGTCTCCTCGGTCTGCACTACCATCACGTCTGGCGGCACGTACGCCACGTCCACCCCAACGGAGTTCTCCGGCCCGTTGGGCAGCAGTACCCCGGCTTCCCCGCACACAACGTTCCCCCGCGGCTCCGGCAATGCCCACCGCCAGTTATTCACGGCCGTGGTGACGTTCGCCATCGTGATCGAGTGCAGGCGGTTCCGGACGGTCATGATTTGCCCATTCAATTCGCCGGTCTCCATCGGCTGCTCTCGCAACTCGCCGTTGATGATCCACCGCCGCACGCCGTCGTCCGGCATGTCGAGCAAGTCCTGCATCGTCCACGTCTTGGCAACCGTACTCATCCGCACACCCTCGGGGTCACTTGCACAGTGTATCACGCTTGGGCGGTCAACCGCTCCACCTCCGCCGTCATGTTTCGCCGAGCCGCCTCTTCGCCTTCAGCGAACATCACGTCGGTGCGGTAAATCCGCGGGCGGCTGAGAAACGACTCCAGCACCTGCCGCCGGCCGGCGCGGTAGTCGGCGTCTGGCACCCAGGCGTATTCCTTACGGATGTCGGCGGCGTAGCGGGCGTACCGTTGCTCCGCCGCCCCCAGGATGGCGAGGTCGGCGTCGTGAAGGATGTCGAAGTCCGGGCCTTCGAAATTCGTCGCGTCGAAGTGAGCGGTACTCCGCACCAGATCGCCGACGTGCTTCACCACTTCTGCCGGCACGCCCAGTGCCGCCAACTCCCGCTCGGCCAACTCCGCACTCTTCGCCTCGTTGTCCTTCGCCGTCGGGTCGTACACCGCGTCGTGATACCACACTGCCAGTTGCACCGCCGCCCCACCCTTCAGCCGCCCGACCACCCGCAGCACCTCGCCGACGTGTTCCAGGTTGTGGTAGTGGCGGTGCGGCTCGGAGTACGCTTCCACCAGCCGGTCGAACGGCGGGTACGCCGCGGCCGGCGTCACCCCGAACGCGGCGAGCAGGTTCACCCACGAGCGTTGCATCAGGTCCAGGCGTTCCGGCGACACCATCGGCATTCCCCGCGGGCGGAAGGGTGAGGTGGTTGTATCGGTAGACACCCCGGTCGTTAGAATGACCCGCGACACGAGCCGACCGACCGAGACACACATGCAGATGAACCCGGTGCCCGACGACTGGACACCCCGTCTCGCCCAAGCGGTCGCAACCGCGATTCGCGATTTTCACAAGTCCTCTTTGAAGGGCAGTCCCGTCGTCGCGTTCGATCTCGGTTGCTTCCCGTGGCACGGGCGGATCGAACTCTCGTTTCTCACCGTAGCCGATCTGGACGCCGATACAGGGATGTTCGACCGCTCGGAGATCGCCTCCTGGCCTCATTACGACTTCGTCGGGGTGATGGAGCCCTGGCCTGTCGGGAAGGAATTGGGTCAACAAATGGCAGACTTGTACCACGACACTGACGACGTGGAGGACGACATCCGGGACATGGTGGTCGAGGCATTCCTCCGGGCCTGTGCCGAAGCGGTGGCAACCCCCGAAGTTACCGCCGCGCTGAACGACCTGACCCGCGACCCACGGTTTCAAATTCGGGTTCAACACGCTGACACCGGCCAGGAGTTCTATCCGCCGATCAGGGGTCAGTAGCACCTGCCACCATTCGCATTGCCGCGTTCGCCCGCCGACGGGTAGGATGCCCACACCTCCCACCCAGGACGGCAGGCGATGGCGAAGTCGAAGGGCACCAAACCGACCGACAAACCCGCAACGGAGGCGAAGGCCAGTCCGTCGGCGAACTACACCGTCGTCGCCCGGCGGTATCGCCCTCAGCAGTTCGCGGACTTGGTCGGCCAGGAGCACGTCGCCCAGGCGCTCACGAACGCCATCACGTCGGGTCGCATCGCCCACGCTTATCTGTTCACCGGCGCTCGCGGGACGGGCAAAACGTCCACCGCCCGCATCCTGGCGAAAGCGCTGAACTGCGAGAAGGGGCCGACGCCGACGCCGTGCGACGTGTGCGACATCTGCAAGAGCATCACCTCCGGGAACGACATCGACGCCATCGAGATCGACGGGGCGAGCAACAACAAGGTGGACGAGGCCCGCGAACTGCGGAGCAACGTCGGGTACATGCCGACCCGCGCGCGGTTCAAGATCTACATCATCGACGAAGTCCACATGGTCACGTCGCAGGCGTTCAACGCCCTGCTGAAGACGATGGAGGAACCGCCGCCGCACGTCAAATTCATCCTCGCCACCACCGACCCGCAGAAGATCCCGATCACCATTCTCAGCCGCTGTCAGCGGTACGACTTCGCCCCGGTGAGTAGCCGGAAGATTTTCGACGCCCTCAAGCACATTGTCGGCAAGGAAGGAATCGACGCCGAGCCGGAAGCGTTGCGGTTGCTCGCCCGGCGTGCGAACGGGTCGATGCGGGACTCGCAAACGCTGCTCGAACAACTGCTGGCGTCGGCCGACGGCAAGCTGACCGCCGAGCAGGTGCATTCGGTGTTCGGCACGCTGCCCGAAGACGCCGTGCTGGAACTGGCCGACGCCATCGTGAGCGGCGAAGCGAAAGCAGCGGTCGAACACATCGGGGCGTCCGCCGAGAAGGGGCTTCAACTGGGCGAACTGCTCGACCAACTGACCGACCACTGGCGGGGTATGATGCTGGCGGCGGTGGGCGGGGTGGACTCGGCGGAGTTGTCGGAGTTGGCCGCGGAGAAGGTGAAGCAGCACACCTCGACGACGAACCTCGACGCGATCCTGGCCGGGTTGGAAATCCTGACCGCGACGAAGATGAAACTGAAGGGGTCGCCGCACGCCCAAGTGTTGCTCGAAATCGCAGCGGTACGGCTGGCGAAACTGTCGGAGCTACTCAGTGTCGCCGAACTCGCGCAGTGGTACACACAGACCCCGCAGGCCGGTGGGTCCGCCGCACGGGTGCCGGCCCATTTGCCGACCGGGGCCACCGAAGCGGTCAAAAAAAAAGTCCTGACCCCACCGGAAGTTAAGGCGGAAACGAACGGCAAGCCGGCGGTGGGGAACGCGAGTGGCGAGGAGTCGCCGGGTGTGGTATGGGAGAAGGTGTTGGATCAACTGGGCAGCACTTCGGTGTTGGCCGCATATCTTCGCCAGGCCACTGTGTCGCTAGCAAATTTTGGGCCAAATTCACTGGTTCTACCCTTCCCCGCCGCGTATAGTTCTGCCTACGACTCGGTGCGAAGCGAGCGAAGCCAGGACCTCCTCCGCCGGGCTTTCAAGCATGTGACCGGCCGCGAGTGGAACCTGAAAGTCGAACTCGACCGTGAAGCGACGACGACCAACGGTGTCCACCAAACGCCCGACGCCCCGACCGCCCGCCCCGCCCCGGTCGCCCGCTCGCGGAACGAACTGCTCGCCCTGCCGTTCCTCGCCGCCCTCGGCGAGACGCTCGGCGGGCAACTGATGCGGGTGGACGACGGGTTCGACCCGTTCGCCGCCACCCCGACGCTCCCTGAGCCGCTGGCCGACGCCGACACCCCGATACCGGCCCTACCCGACCCCGACGAGACGTGAGCCATGATGAAAGAACTCGGCGCCATGATGAGCCTGCTGGGCAACAAGGACAAGATGCAGGCGGAGATGGCGAAGTATCAGGCGGCGGTGGCGGCGATCGTCACGGAAGGCACGTCGGGCGGCGGGATGGTGACGGTGAAGGTGAGCGGCAAGTTGGAAGTGCAGAGCGTGAAAATCAGCGACGACGCGATGAAGTTGAACGACCGCGAGGTGCTCGAAGACCTCGTCGCCGCCGCCACCAATCAGGCGTTCGCCAAAGCCAAAGAACTAATCGCCGCCGAGACGGCCGCCATGGCCGGCAACATGGGCCTGCCCGCCGGCATGCTCGGCGGTGATTAGTTCTTTGGCTTTGGCGAACGCCTGATTGGTGGCGGCGGCGACGAGGTCTTCGAGCACCTCGCGGTCGTTC
>JANNDF010000870.1:0-2192 GCA_031387445.1 Planctomycetia bacterium | reverse complement strand
CCCCTCGTGGGTCGGGATGTAGGTCAGATCCATGACCCCCTTCTGGTTCGCCTTCGACGCCGTGAACTCCCGGGCGAGCACGTTCGCCGACACCGGCCGGCGATGCCGCGAGTCCGTCGTGCGAATGAACCGTCGCGTCGTCCTGGCACGAACCCCGGCCGCCCTCATCACCTGCGCCACCGTGTTCACACCGCACGCCACGCCTCGGGCGTTCAGTTCGCGGGCCACCCGCGGACTGCCGTACGTGTCCAGGTGTGGCTCGGCGTGGAGGGATCGAATCGTGTCGGCCAACGGGTCGCGTCGCCGGGCGGTGTCGCTCGGCGGGCGAGATCGCCAGGCGTAGTACCCGGCCCGCGACACGCCCCGCACGCGACACAGGACGGCCACCGGGTACTCGGGGCGGCGTTCCTCGATCCGGGCGAAGGGCACTTCCCCTGGGTGGCGAAGAACGCCGTCGCTTGTTTCGGGATGTCACGCTCCATCTCCAGCCGCTTCACCTCGGCCCGCAGGCGGCGGTTCTCCTCCTCCAACGGGGTCTGGCGGCCGGCCCCTTCTCGCGAACCGCCTTCTTCCACTCGTGCAGTCGGCTCTCGGACACGCCCAGTTGGCGGGCCACTTCGGCCACGCTCAGGTGCTGCTCGGTGATCATCTTCACCGCCTGGAGTTTGAACTCCGGCGGGTATTGGCCACGCACTTTGGTCATCGGTGTGTCTCCGGGTCAGGGAAGGATATACCGCGTTCCCACTGTCCACGATCCCTGGGGAGCTTCAGTTCCGCGTGGTCAGGTCGCGGACCATCCCTTGCAGGGTGGGCACGTCGGTGGGCAGCGGCGGGTCGCCGGGCGGGGGAGTGGCATCCATGCCACACGATGGGACGGGAATGGCGAAGGCGCAAGCGGCCGCGTCAACGGGCGGAGCGGGAGCGGGGCCGGGCGGTGGTCGGGTCGAGGCCGTCCTGGCTCAGGGCGAACTGGGTGGCGGTCAACTGGAGCGAGCCGTCGGTGACCGGCGGGAACGGGTACCGCCCGACTTCCAGTCGCTGGCACCACAGGTTCAACCCGCGGCCGCCCCAGTACAGCACCTTGACGCGATTGGCGACGCGGTTGGTGAACACGAACAGGTGGCCGCCGGTCGGATCGGCGTTCAGCCGGCCGCGGACCAGGTTGGCGACGAACGTGTCCCGGCGGTCCAGCCGCCGCTCTTTCAAGTACCGCTGGATGGGGCCGTAGCTGCCCGTGTACGCGTACTCGGCGACCAGTCGGCGGTAGATCTGGGAGGCGGTGTGCCGCTGCTTCCGCGGGGCGGTCTCGTCGGCCGCCAGGATGGCATCGACGAGCGGGCGGATGGGGTCGAACGCGGGAGCGGCCCGCGGGGCGGAGCGGGTGTACGGGACCGGCTCGGGGTGGTTCAGCGCCTTGAGGATGGTCTGGTGCGAGTGCCCGAGTTGGCGGGCGATCTGGCGGACGCTCAGGCCGTCCCGGTGCAGCTGACGAATGTGTGCGAATCGGTCCACGGTGAGCATCTCGTTCCCTCACGACCGGCGAACGTGCCGGCAGTGAGAGCGTGGCTCACGCGTTTCCCTTTTGGGTGTTGATCGCGTTTCCCGATCTCGTGTTGATCACCAGACGTTGGTGGCGCTGGAAGAATACCTGTCCAAGATCCATGGCGGGGACGGGCACCGCTGAGCGCGCGACCCACCTGGCGCAACACCCCAGAACCGAGCCGGATAGATGAAGATGCGGAAAGTGCAGAGACTCATCAGAGCGGCCAGGATCTGATGAGTGGGGTCGAGGTTGGGATTGGAGTAAAGACCGATCTAGATTTACTCAAGCGTTCACAGATCCAGAGTCGCATGGCCAATGCAGCGGTGATCGCGTCTGAATCTGATGAAGAGTTGATCCGAGGGCAAACCCTTCTTGGCTGGTCTGGGGACCCCTCACCTCATGCTCGGAAACGCCGACGTGTCAAGGCGTGTGGCTGTCTCGAGTCGCTTGTCTCGCTCACAGTCGTGGTCGGTGACCGTGTGGGGGGTCAATCGAGCCAAGATCGACACTGGACTTCCCCACGGATTGTGGACAGCGTTTAGCGGTGGGTCGGGTTGTGCGTCCGCTCGTACTCGGCCGGGGCGACGTACCCCAGTGAGGAGTGGCGACGGACGCGGTTGTAGAACACCTCGATGTACTCGAACACACT
>JANNDF010000818.1:0-1974 GCA_031387445.1 Planctomycetia bacterium | reverse complement strand
GCTGCTGCCGCTCGCCCCGCTGCTGGTGTGGTGGCTGCTCCGCCGCCGCCGGCCGGCCCTGCGGTATTCGGACGTGTCACTGCTCGCCGGGGTTCCCTCCGCCGGAGCGAGCCTGGCCCGGTGGGGCGGGGCGATCCTCCGCGGGTTGGCCGTGCTGCTGGCGATTCTGGCCGTGTCCAACTTCCGTGTGCCCGACCTGAAAACCCGCATCCCCGTGGAAGGGATTGCCCTCACCCTGGCCGTTGACGTGAGCGGCAGCATGGCCGCCCCTGACTTCGACGACACCGTGGTGCCGCCGACTTCGCGGCTGGACGCCGCCAAGCAGACGTTCACGATGTTCGTGAAGGGTGGGGCGACGGAGGCCGGCACGTTCGAAGGTCGTGGGAACGACCAGATCGGCATCGTCACGTTCGCCGCCGTGCCCGAGACCGCCTGCCCGCTGACGCCCAACCATTCGGTGCTGCTGAAGGTGGTGGACGGCCTGCAACCGAAGGTGGGGCTGGACGCCGGCACGAACATCGGCGACGCGCTCGGGTTGGGGCTGGCCGGGTTCGACGCGATGGCGAAGAATGGCGACACGCGGCGGAAGGTGCTCATCCTGCTGAGCGACGGTGAGCACAACCGCGAGGGGGAGAACATCCTGCGGCCGTTGCAGGCGGCACAACTCGCCGAGAAGCTGGGGGTGAAGATTTACACCATCGACTGCGGGGGCGAGCCGAGCGGCAACGCGGAGGAGCGGAAGCAGCGGACCGACGGGCGTGCGGTGCTGGACGACATGGCCAAGCTGAGCGGCGGTCGGAGCTTCGCGGCGAACACGCCGGACGAGTTGCGAACCGCGTTTGCCGAGATTGACACGCTGGAGAAGGTGCCGGCCGAAACCAATCGCTACCGTAAGTACCACCCGTTCAACGTCTGGTGTGGCCTCGCGGCGGTGGCGTGCGTGCTGCTCGCCGGGCTGTTGGAACGCACGATTTGGAGACGACTGCCGTGAGGGGTGGGGTCTTCGTAACCTGACCACATCCCTCGGAGCCTCCCGCCATGCTCTCCCGCCGTCAGTTCCTCGCCGCGAGTGCGGCTGTTGCCGGCACTCCTCTCGTGTCCCAGGCCGCGGATCAGAAGCCGTTGAAGCTCGTCCTCATCGGCGGCAGCATGAGCCACGGCCCCGGCGACCACGAGTTCAACGCCGGCGTCAAGCTGCTCGCCAAGTGCCTGGAGAACACGAAGGCGGTGAAGGTCGAAGTGGTGAACAACGGCTACCCGAAGGACGACAGCATCCTCGACGACGCGGCCGGCATCCTCTGCTACGCCGACGGCGGTGGCGGGCACCCGTTCCTGAAAGGAAAGAACCTGGACCGCATCGGCAAGCTGGCGGCGAAGGGGGTGGGCATCATGTGCGCCCACTACGCGGTGGAGGTGCCGAAGGACATCGGCGCGACCGAGTTCCGCGACTGGATCGGCGGGTGCTACGAGCACGAGTATTCGTGCAACCCGATGTGGTCGCCGCAGTTCAAGGAGTTCCCCAAGCACGCGATCAGCAACGGGGTGAAGCCGTTCAGCGTCCGCGACGAGTGGTACTTCAACATGCGGTTCCGCGACAAGATGGAGGGCGTGACGCCCATCCTGACGGCCGTGCCGGACGAGAAGGTGCGGAACGGGCCGTATGTGTACCCGAAGGGGCCGTACAAGCACATTCAGGACGCGAAGGGGAATGCCGAACACATGATGTGGGCGACCGAACGCAAAGACGGCGGGCGGGGCGTGGGGTTCACCGGCGGGCACACGCACGCCAACTGGAAGGACGACAACTTCCGCAAGGTGGTGCTGAACGCGCTCTTGTGGATCTGCAAGGTGGACGTGCCGAAGGACGGCGTGGAGAGCAGCGTGAGCGACGAGAACATCAAGGCGAACATGGACCCGAAGAAGAAGTAGGGGCAGAGACCTCCCCCCCCGTCCCCCTCTCCCATGGGAGAGGGC
>JANNDF010000809.1:0-5087 GCA_031387445.1 Planctomycetia bacterium | reverse complement strand
CCCCTCTCCCCTGGGGGAGAGGGGGACTGACCGACCTCCACCTCGGTCTCCGCGAAGTCGCCGACCGCTTCGACACCCCCATCGTCGGCGGCGACACCAACAGTTGGGACGGCGGGCTAGTCGTCTCCGTCACCGTGTTCGGCGAGCCGATCCGCGAGCCGGTGTTGCGCAGCGGGGCTAAGCCGGGCGATTGGATCTTCGTCACCGGACCGCTGGGCGGCAGCATCCTCGGCCGGCATCTGAACCCGACCCCGCGGCTCGTGGAGGCCGAATCGCTGGTGAACGCCTGCGATGTGCACGCAATGATCGACGTGAGCGACGGGCTGGCGAAAGACCTGAACCACATTTGCGAGGAGAGCGGGTGCGGAGCGGTGCTGACAGCAGAAGCGATCCCCGTTCACCCGGACGCGGTGGAATTGGCGAAGCGCACCGGCCGGCCCCCGCTACAACACGCTTTGAGCGACGGCGAAGACTTCGAGCTGGTGTTCACCGTGGCCGCCGACACCGGGGCGAAACTGCTGGCCGCCCCGCCGGTGCCAGTGTGGAAGATCGGCGAGTGCGTGACGGAAACGGGTCTGTGGATCGTCGAAGGCGGAGCGAAGAGCGTGTTGCCGCCGACGGGCTGGGAACATGCGTTGTGCAGCGGGAGCGCCGGCGGTTACTTTGGCGTGTAAAGTCATGTAGCCGGATTCGTTTCGGTTTCGTCGCACCCACCCCGATTCGCCGTAAGTGCTTGGTCGGCATGGGATGTTCTGCGATTGGGAAATGATTCCACGGGAGGGTGGGGGGAGGTGGAAAGAACCATCCGCCCGCCCCGTTGAGGAGGTCGAATGAAAGTGCTGCTCGCCAACCCCCGCGGCTTCTGTGCCGGGGTGAACATGGCTATCGACGCGCTGGAGACCGCCATCAAGGCGTTCGGCACGCCCATCTACGTGTACCACGAGATCGTCCACAACCGGCCGATCGTCGAGCGGTTCACCCAACTGGGCGTGGTGTTCGTGGAAAGCCTGGATGAAGTGCCGGAAGGGCAAACGGTGTTGTACTCCGCCCACGGCGTCTCGCCGGCCATCCGCGAACACTCCCGCCGGCGGCAACTGCGGGCCATCGACGCCACCTGCCCGCTGGTCACGAAGGTCCACATGGAGGCGGTGAAGTATGCCAAGGAGGGGTACACGATTGTGCTCATCGGGCACGAGGGACACGACGAGGTGATCGGTACGATGGGCGAGGCCCCCGCCGCGATGGTGCTGGTGGAGAGCGAGGCCGACGTGGAGGCCCTGACGCTGCCGGCCGACGTGAAATTGGCCTACCTGACGCAAACCACCCTGAGCGTGGACGAGACTCGCGGCATCATCGCCGCCCTGAAGCGGAAGTACCCTCAGGTGAACGCCCCGCACAAGGAAGACATCTGCTACGCCACGCAGAACCGCCAGGAGGCCGTGACGACACTGGTGCCCGAGGCCGACGTGGTGGTGGTGCTGGGCAGCCAGAACAGCAGCAACAGCAACCGACTGGCGGAGATCGCCAAACTGAATGGCAAGGCGGCACACCTGATCGACCGCGTGAGTGAGATGCAGACCGCCTGGTTTCAGCCGACCGACACGGTACTCGTCACCGCCGGGGCGAGCGCGCCAGAGGAACACGTGCAGGACTGCGTCGGCTTCTTGGTGGAGAACTTCGCCGCGGAGGTGGAGAACCGCACCATCCGCGAGGAACATGTGAGCTTCCCGCTGCCGAAAGAACTCCGCGTGATCTCGAACCGCTGAGGGTCATGTCGATGCCTCCCACCAAGCTGAAGTTCGGCCCGGCCGACCACGGTCGCCCGGTGACAGCGGATGAACTGGTTGACGCCGAGTACGTCGAAGGGTTCAGCTACGAAATCATCGACGGGAGGTTCTACGTGGTCCCGGCCGCCTCACTCCACGAACACCGCCTCGAACACTGGTTGCGGCGGAAAGTCGAGCGGTTCGCCGACTCCAATCCGAGCCAGATCGGATGGGTAGCGAACAAGTCCAGGGTGTTCGTACCTGATCGCCCTGAGTTGACGGTGCCCGAACCGGACTTGGCCGTCTACCGCGAGAACCTCGACGAGGTCGATGAGGACGAGGCTGTCTGGTCCAACTTCCAACCGTTTATCGTCGCCGAGGTGCTGTTGGCGAGTGACCCCGACAAGGATTTGGTGCGGAACGTGGACCTCTACTTCCAGGTCCCGAGTATTGCCGAATATTGGATTCTCGACGGCCGTGAGAACGCCTCCGAGCCGCTGTTCATCGCCCGTCGGAGGTGGGGAACGCGGTGGGTGCTGACCGAAGTGCCCTACGGTGAAACGTACACCACCCGCACCCTGCCAGGCTTCGAGTTGCTCATCGACCCACGGCAGTGACCCGCATGTTCGATATCACCTCCGCCCACTTGCCGACGCTCCCCCGCCGCCGTGACTGGCGGATCGGCTGCGCCGGCGGCGGGTTCATCATGGCCGACTGCCATCTGGTGGCGTACCGCAGCGGCGGGTTCAACCCGGTCGCCATCGCCAGCCGCACGCCCGACACCGCCCGCAAGGTGGCCGCTCGGTACGCGATTCCGACCGTTCACGACACCTACGAGCAACTGCTCGCCGACCCGCAGGTCGAAATCCTGGACGTGGCCGTGCCGCCGCAGAACCAGCCCGATCTGATCCGCCGGGCGTGCGAACTCGGCCGCGGGCGGTTGCGGGGCATCCTGGCCCAGAAGCCGCTTGCGATGTCGGTACGCGAAGCGACGGAGTTGGTGAACGTGTGTGCCGACGCCGGCATCGTGCTGGCGGTGAACCAGAACATGCGGTTCGACCAGTCGGTGCGGGCGATGAAGAAACTGCTCGACAGCGGCGAACTCGGCACGCCGGTTTTCGCCAGCATCGACATGCGGGCCGTGCCGCACTGGATGCCGTGGGCACAGGGTCTGCCGTCGCTCTCCACGTTCATCATGAGCGTCCACCACCTGGACACCTTCCGCTACTGGTTCGGCACCCCCGACCGCGTGCTGGCTAGCACCCGCCTCGACCCGCGGACGGCGTTCCCGCACACCGACGGCATCAACCTGTACATCCTCGAATGGGACGACGGCAAGCGGGCGTCCGGGTGGGATGACGTGTGGTCCGGGCCGAACGAAGTCGTCAAGTGTGCAAGTCAACAGGTCGTCTCGTCGGACGAGATCTGCCGAATCAAGTGGCGGGTGGAAGGGACGCAGGGTGTGGCGGTGGGCAGCATCGGCTGGCCGAAGTACCCGGCGAAGGTGCCGAGCACCCTGGCCTACCGCACCGCCGCCAGGCCGGATGAGTGGGTGCAAAGCGGGTGGAGTGAAGTGTGGTTCCCCGATGCGTTTGTGGGCACGATGGCGCAGCTACTGGTGGCCATCGAAGACGGCACCGAGCCCGAGATCGGCGGGCGCGACAACCTGGAAACCGTGGCGTTGTGCGAGGCGGTGTTCGCCGCCGCGAGTCAACACCGCGTCTGTACTGTCCGTGAGTTCCTTCATGCCGATTGACCTGGCCATACCACATTTGCTACTCGTCGCGGACGCATCCGGCGTGCGGGTTGTCGCCCGCTCGGCCGACTTCCCGGCCGCGTGGGAGCCGACCGCCGTGCAACTAGTTGAAGGGTTCGGACCGCGGCCGGAGGGCGTGGCCGTGCCGTCGGCGCTGGCGGTGTTGCCGTTCGACAAGTCGCACACCGCCGTCGTGCAGTTCGCCGACCACGCGGTCGGTCTCGCGTTCCGTGTGCTGGTGTTGAACCGCAAACTGTACCACGCCATCTCCGACTCGTTCGCGGTGAACGACGCTTTCCCGCCGAACTGGTCGGCTCAGGGTACGCTGCCGCAACTCTGTTGGACGCCCGACCCGACACCCGCCCGCACCGTCGCGGAAGTGGCCGCCATCCTGCACCACGACGGGCCGCTGCTGCTCGGTGCCACGCAAGCCCTGCTCGACGGAGCGCGGGTCGTGATGAAATCGCCCGAATCAGACGCTGTCGTCCTCCGCCGGATCTGGATGCTGCTGCCGTTCAGCACGCGGAACGACCTGTCCGTGGCCACCTTCACGTTCGGTGCGGATCAGCGGTTTCACCTGAGCTTCAGCCCGAACCCGCCGGATAAGCTCCCGTTCGGCACGTTGAGCGAAGAGAACTGCCGCGACGTGCCCGAAGGGCGGTACGAGCTGGCGGTGCAGATCGCCGCGGAGACGGGGAATCAGGCCGAGTTGAACCGCCTGTTCGCCCGCCGGTCGAGCGGCGACACACTCAAGCTCGCCCTCGCGCTGGCCGGCCTGTTGCTGCTGGCGTTGATCGTGAGCAAACTGTTCTGGTGACTGTAGCCGGGGTCTGTGACCCCGGTTCGGACCGGCCTCACAGAGGCCGGCTACAACTCTGGCACGGAGTCTGCCATGCCCACGTCCGAGCGAGTGCTGTGCATCCCGCGGTCGCAACTCGAGGCTGCCGGTGCCTTCCATGGCTTCCGCCCCGCCGATCCCGTGTTCGCGCGTGTGCTGCTCGATGCGGCCGGGTACTCCTTCCGCACGCGGTCGGAGGTGGAGACCGACCCGAGCTTCAAGCAACTCATCCCGTATGTGGTGTTGCGGTGCGGCGGGCGGGTGTTCCACTACCGCCGCGGTGGGAGCGGGACGGAGACGCGGTTGCACGCCAAGCGGTCAGTCGGCATCGGCGGGCACATCGCCGACACGGATGCGGCGGGGCAGGGGGATGCGTACACCGCCGGCATGTTGCGGGAGTTGCACGAGGAGGTGCAGATCGGCGGGCACACCGCTGGCGAGGTGTTCGGGTTCATCAACGACGACCGCACGCCGGTCGGTCAGGTTCACCTGGGCGTCGTTCATCTGTTCGAGTTGCACGAGCCGAACGTGGTGGCACGGGAAGCGGCGATTGCCGACGGCGGGTTTGCGACCGTCGCTGAGTTGCTGGCGGTGAAGGATGAGTTCGAGACGTGGTCGCAGTTCGTGCTGGATGTGCTTGTGTAGGTGCCGCCTGCCGGGCGGCATTCGAGACGTGGGGCGCCCCGCCGGCGGCCCCAACACCGCGGCGGGCGGGGGCGTAGCCGGG
>JANNDF010000808.1:0-8270 GCA_031387445.1 Planctomycetia bacterium | reverse complement strand
ACCCTCTCCCCTTGAGGGAGAGGGTCGGCGAGTGCGGAGCACGAGCCGGGGAGAGGGGGGGTGTGTTTACTTCCCCACACGTCCACCGCCCCCATTGAAGCTCCCCCGCACTTCGCGCATACTTTCCGTAGCTCCCCGCCTGCGCTCTCCTCCCTCCGGAACGCAACTCCATGTTGTCGCTCTCCCGCCTCCGCCGGCCCGTCGCCGTCGCCCTGGCCGGCTCCTTGCTCCTGCTCGCCGCCGGCGACGCCCGCTCGCAGAAGAAAGAGGGGCCGTCCACCAAGACGGCCCAGGAGCTGCTCAAGCCCGCCCCGCGGCCGAAGAAGGACGCGCTGCCGGCGAGCAAGCTGCCACTCGAGTTCGTCACCGGCGAGCGGGTCGCGTTCGTCGGCAACACGACCGCCGAGCGGATGAGCCTGTACGGCCACTTCGAGGCCATGCTGCACACGCGGTTCAAGGACAAGAAGCTGGTCGTCCGCAACTTCGGCTTCCCGGCGGACGAGGTCGGCGTCCGCCAGCGGTCGGCCGACTACACCCACCTGGACGACCCGCTGTACGCCTTCAACGCCGACACGTTCCTCTGCTTCTTCGGCTGGAACGAGTCGTTCAAGGGCAAGGAGGGCGTCGAGAACTTCAAGAAGCAGTACGAGGCGTTCCTGGACGAGTATGCCCGAAAGTACCCCCGCGACGACGAGAAGTCGCCGCCGCGGTTCGTGCTCGTGTCGCCCATCGCGTTCGAGAACACCGGCGACAAGTTCCTGCCCGACGGCAAGACCGAGAACGAGAACCTGAAGCTGTACGCCGACGCGGTGAAGGCCGTCGCCGACAAACGGAAGCTGGCGTTCGTGGACGTGTTCACCCCCACGCTCAAGGCGTTCGAGAACAGCAAGGGCAAGTACACCGTCGGCGGCTTCCAGATGAACGAGGCGGGCGACAAGGTGCTGGGTCAGGCGCTCGACGCCGGGCTGTTCGGCACGCCGCTCGACCCGGCGAAGCTGACGACCAGCGAGTTCGAGAAGCTGCGGGCGGCCGTCAACGACAAGAGCTGGGTTCACCACCAGGACTACCGCATGGTGAACGGCTGGTACGTGTACGGCGGGCGGCGGACGTACGACACCGAGACGTTCCCCCGCGAGTACGCCAAGCTGCGGAACATGGTGGCGGTGCGCGACCAGTACGCCTGGGACATCGCCAGCGGCAAGCAGGTGCCGGACAAGGTGGACGACAGCAAGACGGGCGACCTGATCACCCCGCCGACGCGGTTCGGCGGGGCGGACCGCAAGTACTCGGAGAACCCGCCCGAGGCGGGGCCGAACATCCTCCCGCCGGCGGAACTCATCAAGGGCGCCCGCGTGCCGGCCGGGTTCAAGCTGGAACTGTTCGCCGACGAGAAGAAGTTCCCCGACCTGGCCAAGCCGGTGCAGATCAACTTCGACAGCAAGGGCCGGCTGTGGGTGTCGTGCATGCCGACGTACCCGCAGTGGAAGCCGGGCGACCCGAAGCCGGGCGACAAGCTGCTCATCCTCGAAGACACCGACAGCGACGGCAAGGCGGACAAGTGCAAGGTCTTCTACGACAAGCTCCAGTGCCCGACCGGGTTCGAGTTCTACAACGGCGGGGTGCTGGTGGTCGATCAGCCGCGGATGCTGTTCCTGAAGGACACCGACAACGACGACAAGGCGGATGAGGTGACGTGCCTGCTGGACGGCTGGGCGACGGACGACACGCACCACACCTGCGGGGCGTTCGAGTGGAGCCACGCCGGCCTGCTGCACATGCTGGAAGGGATCGCCACCAGCACCACGCTGGAAACCCCGTGGGGGCCACACTGCAGCGCCGGCAGCGGCGGGGCGTACGTGCTCGACCCACGGAGCCTGAAGGTCCGCCAGTTCCAGTTGCCGGGCATGGCCAACATGTGGTGCTACGTGTTCGACGAGTGGGGCAACGGCGTCGTCGGCGACGGCACTGGCACGCTCCAGACGTGGGACACGCCGCTGTCGGGCAAGCCGTTCTCCGGCCGCAAGGGGTTGAAGGAGATCCTGCCCGGCGGCGTCCGCCCGAACCTGGGCAACGAGTTCCTGGTGTCCCGGGCGCTGCCGAAGGACGTGCAGGGGCACTTCACCTACGCCTGCGTCATCCAGTTGAACGGCCTGACGCACTACAAGTTCAAGGAGGACGGGGCGTTCTACGTCGGCGAGCGGATCAAGGCGAAGGACGGGAACGACGACCTGGTGCGTTCGCCCGACAAGCACTTCCGCCCGGCCGACCCGCAGATCGGGCCGGACGGCGCGCTGTTCTTCGGCGACTGGGCGAACCCGCTCATCGGCCACATGCAGTATTCGCAGCGCGACCCGAACCGCGACCACGTCCACGGCCGCGTCTACCGGCTGATGGGGACGGACGAGAAGCCGATCAAGCCGGTCACGCAGCACGGCAAGACGGTGGCGGAAGTGTGCGAGCAGTTCCGCGAGTACGAGTGGCGGACCCGCTACCGCGCCCGCCGCGAGCTGCACGACCGCCCGGCCGCCGAGGTGCTGCCGGCCGTCGCCAAGTGGGCGGCCGCGCTGAAGGACACCGACCCGGACTTCGACCGCCTGCGGTGCGAGGCGCTGTGGGTGCAGGCCGGGCACCACGCCGTTGACATGAAACTGGCGGACGCGGTGCTGGCGTGCAAGACGTTCCAGGCCCGCGCGGCGGTGATCCACCTGCTGGCCGACGACCGCGCGTACCTGCCGGCGGACCTCGTCGAGCGGTTCAAGAAGGCGACGGCCGACGACCACCTGCGGGTCCGCACCGAGGCCGCCCGCGCGCTCAGCTTCTACGCCACCGCCGACGCCGCGTCGGCCATCGCCGACATCGCCAAGCTGCCGATGGACTACTGGACCAAGTACACCGTCGAGGCGTCACTGTCGGCGACCGTGGCGGCGTGGCCGGCCGACTTCTTCACCGGCAAGCTGGCGACCGCCAACCCGGAAGCGGCCAAGCTGGTGACCGAGATCCAGAAGAGCAAGAAGCTGGACAACCAGGCCGCCCCGTGGCTGCAGGTGCTGCTCAGCCTGGAGCCGAAGAGCCCGGAGGAGCGGAACAAGGCGATGCGGGCGCTGGCCGACATGAAGGGCGGGAGCGCCGCCAACGGGCGGATCGTGTTCACCCGGCTATGCGTGGCTTGCCACCGGGTGGGGGACGACCAGGGGGCCGAGTTCGGGCCGAACCTGGCCAAAGTGATGGAGCGGGCGAAGGTGCGGCAGAAGCTGGTGGAGAGCGTCATCGACCCGAACGCCGAGGTGGAGGACAAGTACAAGTCCACCCGCATCGACAAGGCCGACGGCAAGTCGGTGGTCGGCCTGCTGGTGTCCGAGACGAAGACCGAAACCGTCATCTTCGACGGCAAGGCCAAGGTCACCATCAAGGCCGACGAGATCGACAAGAAGACGCAACTGAAGCAGAGCAGCATGCCCGAGGGTCAGGCCGGCACGATGGCCCCGAGCGAGTTCCTCGACCTGATCGAGTTCCTGTCCACGCTGAAGTGAGCCGTTCGTGTCGGTCTCATCGCCGGGAGCTTGCGACCGCGCCCTGCTCAGCGCGGTCGCAAACTCCCGGCGACGACATTTTCAGACCGCATGACGTACAATCCCGGCATGGCGAAGAAAGCCCGCAAGAAAAAAGCCCCGAAGCCCGAGCCGTTCCGCTGGCGTCGGCTGCTCCGCTTGTTGCCGGCGGTGGCGGTCGTGGGCGGGCTGTTCGTGGGGCTGCACTGGCTGACGCAACAGGCCGGGGCGAGCGTGGCGGCGCACGACCGCTACGCCGTCAAGGTCGCCGACCTCCGCGTGAACACCCCGCCGAACACCGACTCCGCCAAGTTCCACACCGAAGTGCGGCTGCTCGGCAGCCTGCCCGAGACGGTGCAATCGGTCGATCCGTCAACCCCCGCGCAACTTGCCGACGCGTTCCGCAAGCATCCGTGGGTTGAAGACGTAGCTGCCGTGACGACCGACCCTGACGGCGGGGTACGGGTGGAACTGCGATTCCGCTCGCCCGTGCTGGCGGTGCGGTGGAACGTCGCCGGCGTGGTGCGAACGCGGGCGGTCACCGCGAGCGGCGTATTGCTGCCGACCGGCGTGGACACCGCCGGCCTGCCCGTGTTGACCACCGAACGCACGATTCAGACCGCCACCGACGGCCAGACGTGGCCCGAACCGGACGTGAAGCGGGCGGCGGAACTGGTGACACGGCACCCGTGCAAGTCGGTCGAGCGCACCCGCACCGGCTGGCGATTGACTGACGCCGACGGCAAGGCGTTGACGATTGATGCCCCATGACCCGTTTCGGGCGAACCCCGGCAGTCATGCCGGGGGTGCTTCTTATCCCAATCACCCCCGGCATGACTGCCGGGGTTCGCCCGATATGATCCTCGCCTACAACACCAACGGCTTCGCCCACCACTCCCTACCGGACGCCCTCGACCTTCTCGCCGCCCGCGGCTACCGCGGGGTGCAGATCACCCTCGACGTTCACCACCTGAACCCTTTTGAGCCGCACCTGGGCGAACGCCTCCACCGCACCCGCGAACACCTCGCCCGGCTGAACCTGCGGTGCGTCATCGAAACGGGTTCCCGCTTCCTGCTCGACCGCGAGCGCAAGCACCAGCCGACACTCCTTTCCGCCGACCCGACCGGCCGCCGCCGCTTCCTCGAAACGTGCATCAACATTGCACACGCTCTCCACGCCGACGCCGTCAGCTACTGGTCGGGCACGCCGACCGAAGATGCTCCATCGTCGGTTCACATGGCCCGGATGGTGGACGAGTGCAAGCGGCTGGCCGACTACGCCGCCGCCCGCAACGTGCGGCTGGCGTTCGAGCCGGAACCGGGCATGTTCATCGACACGATGGACAAATTCGCCGAACTGCACGCCCGCGTGTTCCACCCCCACTTCGGCCTGACGCTCGACGTGGGGCACCTCGTGTGCCTGGGCGAACTGCCGGTGAGCGACCACATTAAGCGGTGGGAGGACTGGCTGTGGAACGTCCACATTGAAGACATGAAGGCGGGCGTCCACGACCACCTGATGTTCGGCGAGGGGGAGGTGGACTTCGCCGACGTGTTCGCCGGCCTGAAGGCGATCAACTACGCCGGCCTCGTCGGCGTCGAACTCAGCCGACACAGCCACGACGCGGTGCGAACCGCCGAGAAGTCGATGGCGTTCCTCAAGCAGTGGACGAGCTAACAACGACCCTTTCACACTAACCGCCGGCACCATATCAGATAGACTGCCTCCCACGGTTCGACGACTGAGGGCAGAATGGACATCGAGCTGACGATCAAGAACTACCGCTGTTTCCCGGACGCCGAGCCTGCCCGCCTCACCATCACGGAGGGGTGGACGGCCCTAATTGGGCCCAACAACGCCGGCAAGTCCGCCCTACTTCGGATGGTGTTCGAACTGAGGCAGTGCTGGCGAGTATTATCCACCCGTGTGAACCTGGCAGGGTGGCTTGAGAGCCGAAACGCTATCTCTCTCAACGGCACTCAGCAGATCCGAGACGTGGCCTCGCTCTTCAACGACAGGTCAGATCGACCACTATCGATCCAGATCATGGGCAGAGACGGCTTACATGGTCAAGAGGCCACCATCACACTTCAGCGGGGGTCTACGAATCCAGACCTCACGACAATCACCGGTCGGGAAGTGTACATGCCCACCGGTCAACGGCAGATTAACTCTCGAGAGCCGTACCACATTCGCGTCGGGGATTCAGGGGATGTCTCCATCAAACTGTTGCACGATGCGTGTGAGCGACTAGGACGGGCGTTTTACGTGGGGGCCTATCGCAACGTGCTGAACACCGGCGGAAGGGCGGACTACTTCGACCTTCATGTCGGAGACGCCTTCGTGAAGCGTTGGCGGCACATGCAGTCGGGCGACAACAAAGAGCAGAACGAGGCCTGTGAGCGAGTGGTCGAGGTGATCGAGCGGTTGCTCGGCATCGCCCGTTTGGAAATCCACGCCTCGGCCGACGACTCGACTCTCCAGGTGAGTGTCAACCGAAAGTCGTACAAGCTCCCGGAGGTGGGTTCAGGTATCGCGCAACTCATCGTGGTACTCGGGTCGGTCGCATTCGCCCGTCCTTCCTACATCCTGATCGACGAGCCGGAACTGAACCTGCACCCCTCGCTCCAGTTGGAGTTCCTGTCCGAGTTAGCCAAGTTTGCCCAATTCGGACTGGTTTTTAGTACACACAGCATCGGTCTGGCTCGCTCGTGTGCCGACCGCATCTACACCGTCACACCGGTCGCCGAGGGGCACAGCCGCGTGGCCCGATACGAGCGGACGGCTCAACTGCCGGAGTTGCTCGGGTCGCTCAACTATTCCAGTTACCAGGCTATCGGGTTCGACCGCGTGCTGATGGTCGAAGGCGTGACTGAGGTGAAGACCATCCAGCAGTTCCTTCGCAAGTTCAAGAAGGATCACCGTATTCTCCTTCTGCCACTCGGAGGTAGTTCGTTTATCGCGGCCGGGCGGGATGTGGAGTTGAACGAGGTGAAGCGGATTTGTGAGAAGGTGAGCGTGCTCATCGACAGCGAAAGGGACGCCGAGGGTGCCGAACTCAGTCGCAGCCATCAAGCATTCCAAGCGTCGTGCACGGCCTTCGGCTTCGACGTTCACATTCTTGAACGGCGGGCCATGGAGAACTATTTCACCGAGCCGGCCATCCAAAAGGTGATGGGGAACAAGTACACCGCCCTCAAGCCTTATGAAACGCTAAACAAGGCACAGAATAGGTGGTCGAAGTCCGACAACTGGCGGATCGCCTCGGAGATGAACCTCGCCGACTTCGAGGCCACCGACCTGGGACAGTTTCTCGCCAAATTGTGAGCACGCGATCAACCAACGGCGGCAAGTCGTCGGGAAGGAGCAGCCGCGACGGGCGAGGTGTGACCGCCCAGACGGATTACCCCACGACTGCCTCGATCACCTTCCCCACACTGGCGGGGCGGGTGAACCCGTCGGGGCTGAGGCGGGTGGACGGGTCGATGCCGAGGGTGTGGTACAGGGTGGCGGTGAAGTCTTCGAGCGGCACCGGGTCGTCCTTCACATACGCCGCCGTCTTGTCGCTCGCCCCGTACACCGCCCCGCCCTTGATGCCGCCGCCGGCGAGCATGGCCGAGTAGCAGTGCGGCCAGTGGTCGCGGCCCATCGCCCCGGCCCCGCGGCTGATCTTCGGCGTGCGGCCGAACTCGCCCACCAGCACCACCAGCGTGCTCTCAAGTAATCCGCGGTCGTCCAGGTCGTCGAGCAGCGTGGACACGGCCACGTCGCACCGCGGCAGGGCGAACCCGAGGCCGTTCCACCCGTCCTCGAAGATGCCGATGCCGGCGTTCCCGTGCATGTCCCACGTTTCCACGCTCATGAACTTCTCGCCCGGCTTCATGCCCGTCCAGGCGACGACGGAGACGAGCCGCACCCCGGCTTCGACCAGACGCCGGGCGAGCAGCAGGTGCTGGCCGAGCGGGTTGCGGCCGTAGCGGTCGCGGAGCGTCGGCGGTTCCTTGTCGATGTCGAACGCCCGCCGAGCGGCCGGGCCGGTGAGCAGGTCGAAAGCTTTTTCGCGGTGGCGGTCGGTGTCCGGGCCGAGGTGCGGCGGGCTGGCGTCGAGCTTCGTCAGCAGATTCCGCCGGTCGGCCACTCGGTTCAGTGACACCGAGGTGTCAGTCTCGAACGCGCGGACCTTGTGGGCCGGGTTGGCCGGGTTGTCGTCGTGGCTGACGCCGAGCACCATCGGGGCGTGGGCGGCACCGAGGAACCCGCCGCTGGTGTAGGTGGCATCTGGTGGGGCGGCCCCGCCGCCGAACTTCTGCAACCACACGTTCGACGGCAACCCGCCGCGGCTCGGCAGCAACTTCGACACGACCGACCCGAACGACGGGGCGTCGGCTTCGGGTTTCGCGCTGCCGCCGAGCAGCATGGCGTTGGCGAAGTGGTGCAGCGGTTGGGTGTGCGTCATCGAGCGGATGACGGCGTACTTGTCGGAGCGAGCGGCCAGCTTCGGCATCAGTTCGCCGACGCGGAAGCCGGGCGTGCGGGTGGCGATGGGCTTGTACGGCCCGCGGAATTCGGCCGGGGCGTCGGGCTTCGGATCCCACGAATCGAGCTGGCTGAGGCCGCCGTACTGGTAGATGACAATGCACGACTTCGGGCGAGACTTGCCTTCACCGGCGAGCAGTTGAGGCAGAATCAGGCCGAGCGGGGCGAGGGCACCGACTTTGAGC
>JANNDF010000776.1:0-1289 GCA_031387445.1 Planctomycetia bacterium | reverse complement strand
TCCCTCTCGTGCCTCATGTGCCCTCGGCGGTGAAATCCTGCCGGTCAGATCACCTTCAGTTCGGCGTGCAGGGCGCCGGCTTCCTTCAGCAGTTGGAAGATGCTGATCAGGTCCCGCGGGGTGACGCCGAGCGCGTTCAGCGCCCGTGCCACGTCCGCCACCGACGTGGCCTTCGGCAGCACGATCATGCGGGCACGTTCTTCCACCGCCCCCACCTGCGTCCGCGGCGTCACCGCCGTGTTGCCGCCGGCAAGGGCGTTCGGCTGGCTCACCTGTGGGGTCTCGCTCACCCGCAGGAACAGGTTGCCGTGCGCCACCGCCACCGGGCTGAGCGTGACGTTCTCGCCGGCCACCACCGTCCCCGTCCGCTCGTTGATGATCACTCGTGCCGGCACGTCCGGCTTCACCTCCAGCAGGCCGACCTCGCCGATCAGGTCGGACAGCGTCTTCTTCGAGTCGCCCGGCAGGGCCAGGGTGACGCTGCCGGGGTCGCACGCCTCGGCCACGCCGGGGTAGCGGGCGTTGACCGCCTTGGCGATCAGCCGGGCGGTGTTGAAGTCCGGGTCTTTGAGCAGCAGTTGCACCTTCCCCTGCTTGGTCAACTCGCCGGGCGCTTCCTTCTCGATCATCGCCCCGTTCGGCACGCGGCCGGTGTTCACCTGGTTCTTCTGGATGCCCGCCGCCTGCCCGCCCACCTCGAACCCGCCCACCGACATCGCCCCCTGGGCCACCGCGTACACCTCGCCGTCGGCCCCCTTCAGCGGGGTGAGGATGAGCTGCCCGCCCTTCAGGCTGCGGGCGTCGTCCATGCTGCTCACCGTCACGTCGATCTTCCCGCCCTTCCGCACCCACGGGCCGATCTCGGCCGTCACCATCACGGCCGAGATGTTGGTGCTGCGGAGGATCGACTCGGCCGGGGACGGGCTGAAGATCTGCGTGGTCACGCCCAGCCGCTGCATCATGTCCACGGCCACCTGCTGGGTGAACGTGCTGCGGCTGCCGGTGCCGTCCAGCCCGACCACCAGCCCGAACCCGATGAGCTGGTTGCTCCGGGCTCCGGCCACCTCGGTGACATCCTTGATCCGCACCTGGGCGAACGCCGGCGCGGCGACGGCGAGCAGGGCGAGCAGGGCGAACGAGCGGGGCATGGCGAAACCTCACAAGTGGTGCACGCGCCCCCCGGGTGGGGTGGGTCCCCCCCCACGCCGCGGGGGGGGGGCCCCTTGAGTAAGGGCCGGGGGGGGGGAAGACCCGGGCGGGGGAGGTGTGGTTTACCGGGGGGGGGGGGG
>JANNDF010000759.1:0-4331 GCA_031387445.1 Planctomycetia bacterium | reverse complement strand
CACCGGCCGGGGCTTCGCTCTCTGCCCCCGTCCCATAATCCTATCACTGTCCGCATCCCCACGGGCCACCGCATGTCCGCCGAATTCCCCATCAAGGTGCTGCTGGTGGACGACCAGCCGATCGTCGGCGAGACGGTGCGGCAGATGCTCGCCAACGAACCGGGCGTGCAGTTCCGCTTCTGCCCCGACCCGGCCGCCGCCATCGACACCGCCGTCGAGTTCAAGCCGACCGTCATCCTGCAAGACCTCGTCATGCCCGAAATCGACGGGCTGCAACTGGTGCGGTTCTTCCGCGCCCACCCCGCCACCCGCGACGTGCCCCTGGTGGTGCTCTCCAGCAAAGAAGACGCGACGACGAAGGCGAAGGCGTTCGCGCTCGGGGCCAACGACTACATGGTGAAGCTGCCCGACAAGCTGGAGGTGATCGCCCGCGTGCGGTATCACTCCCGCGGGTACATCGCCCTGCTCGAACGCAACGAGGCGTACCGCGAACTGGCCGAGAAGCAGCGCGAGTTGGCCGCCGAGGTGAACCGCGCCGCCCGCTATGTGCGCTCGCTGCTGCCGAACCCGCTGACCGACGGCCCGGTGAAGATCGACTGGAAGTTCGTGCCGAGCACGCAGCTCGCCGGCGACATGTTCGGCTACCACTGGATCGACCCCGACCACCTGGCCATCTACTTGCTCGACGTGAGCGGGCACGGCGTCGGGTCGGCGCTCCTGGCGGTGTCGGCGGCGAACGTGATCGCCAACCAGGGGCTGCCCGGCGTGGACACCCGCGAGCCGGGGCCGGTGCTCACCAAGCTGAACGAGATGTTCCAAATGGACCGGCAGGACGAGAAGTACTTCACCATCTGGTACGGGGTGTTCCGCCCGTCCGACCGCCAACTGGCGTACTGCAACGCCGGTCACCCGCCCGCCATGCTGTACGCCGACGGCGACACGCAGGAACTCGCCGCCGACGGCCCGGCAGTCGGCATGATGCCCGGCCTCTCCTACGACACGCGGGTGCTGAGCGTGGCGGCCGGGGCGACGCTGCTGGTGTTCAGCGACGGTGTGTTCGAGGTGGAGAAGGCGGACGGCAGCATGTGGGCGTGGTCGGACTTCGCCGACCACATCAAACTGGAACTGGCCCGCGGCGGCGACATCAGCGACCGCCTGCACCTGTTCATCCGCGAACTGGGCAACAGCGAAGTCCTCGCCGACGACTTCTCGATTCTGCGGGTGCAGTTCTGACCGGGTGAGCGGCTACGACCGAACGACACAGCTCAGCAGCGGCGGGGGCCGAGTGAGCTGGAACTCCCAGAAACCGACACGGCCCCTGCCGTCCGCTACAGCACCTTGTTCGGAGTCTGCGTTGCCCCTACCGGAAGCCGACCGCGAGCTTGTGCGGCCAAAATGGCTGCGACGGTGGCTCATTGCACCCGAAGTATACTTCGAAGTAGGTGTAGGTATACTCGTGGGGATCGCGGTCAGCGATGAACGTGAACCGGAGCGAGAAGTCGCACCCGTCCTCGGCTTTCGCTTCCAGCAACTCGATTGTGCACAGGTCGTACTCCCCGCGGTCCCGCATGAAGGCATCCAACGTGCGAACGGCTTGGGCCGTCAGCGTCTCTCGCTGCTCGATCACCTGGCAGGCCAGTCGGGACCTGGACTCGTCGCCGTGGACGATGACCTCCACCCCGGTCGTGACCTCGAAGCTGCGGATGCGCTCGCTATCCGACAATGCCTCGTCCACCGTTGAAGTCCTCCGCCGCCGAACAGGTGTTGATCCCAATCGCTGGATTGAGATAAACCGCCGTTTGGATTGGGATCGTACCGGGCGCCGGAAATCGCCGTCAAGGTTTTTCTTGCGTCCTCGACGGGACTTACGGAGAGTAGGTACGTTTGGGCTGACGAGTCTGCCCGGTTGATGCCATCTGAGAGTTCATTCGTTGCGACTGCTGGACGGGGCGGGTTTGCGCAGTTTTGGTGAACCGGTGGTGTGGGCCGCCTGGGTTCGGGCATCCGAGTTGCTTCATGAAATGTTGCGGGCCGGCGCAATCGCGCCGGCCCGTCGCGTTTCACTGGCACAGTTCCTTGACAACTCGGCTGTCGCTCGCGGCGAGAGCGACCCACCCTACCCGACGAACGCGCCGGACGTCACCCACTCAGGGCGGGTGACCTGCGCGGACGGGGCCGGCGAGCGGGAGGTGAGGAAGCTGCTGCCCTGGTACACCCGCACGGTGCCGTCGGTGCCGGGCGACGGGGCGGTGATCAACTCCTCGACCCCGTCACCGTTCAGGTCGCTCGCCGCCACCCGCACCCCACGGGTTTGGCTGGCGTCGCCGGAGAACATGTCGGCCACATAGTCAGTTGTCACCCCGCGGGCGAGCGACCGCCCGCTCAACGCGCGGACGTGCGGGCCGCCGCCCTCACCCGCCGCGACGATCAGGTCGTCGGCCCCGTCGTTGTTCAGGTCGCCGGCGGCCAGGTAGGTGCCGCCGTAGAAGGTGGGGGCGAAGGCGAAGAAGTCGCCGAGGAACTTCTGCGGGTGGCCGGCGGCGATCGAGTGGCCGTTGTACACGGCCACCCGCGGGCCGCCGCCGGCGGCCGCGGAGCACGCCAGGTCCTCCACCCCGTCGCCGTTGAAGTCGCCGACCGCGACCCGCACCCCGCCGCGGAAGTTCACGTCCTCAATGCCCCAGAAGTCGGCCGCCACCCAGTTCGGGTTGCCGTCCACGAACACCCGCACCCGCGGGCCGCCGCCGGTGTTCGCCCCGACTACGATGTCCGCCTTGCTGGTGCCGGTGATGTTCCCCACGGCCACGGTCAGCCCGCCGAGGAACTCTTGCTCGTAGGCCAGGAACGAGGCGATGGTCGCCCCGGTGCGGCCGCTCACCACCGTCACCCGCGGCAGGTCGTGCGGGGCCGATCCGTACACCGTGTCGGCCACCCCGTCGCCGTCCACGTCGCCGGTGGCCACCTGCGCGCCGCCGTTGCTCGACGCCGCCGGCGCCTGCGACACCAGCCGGCCGCTGCCGTCGTACACGCTCACGGTTCCGCTGGCGGTCTGGTCGGGGCTGACGGCGAACCGGCCGTCGCCGGCGGCGGGGGCCGGGGCGCCGGTGACGGGCGCGGGCGTGGTGGGCACCGGGGCGGGCACGGACGTCGTCGGCGGGACGGTCGCGCTCGAGTCGCCCCAGCCGATGTCTTTCAGGCCGGCGTACTCGAGCGCGGTCATCTGCTTCACCACCCCCGGCGCGATGGCCGGGTTCATGACCGCGTCCTGGCCGGCGTACCTGGTGCCGGCGGTGAAGTGGTCGGCGTGGTCGTCGCCCAGTTGCATGGGGATCGGCCCGCCGAACACGCTCACCGAGTTCGGCCCCGTGAAGGACCCGCCGGACGTGTACCGCGTGTACGACGGGTTGTTCATGCCGAACCCGAAGACGTGCATCATCTCGTGCAGGGCGACGCTGTCGAAGTCGTACTGGTTGGCCGCCGGCGCGCCGGCCGAGTAGTCCCAGTTGGTCGTGGTGTTGAACGCGATCAGTCCGCCCCACGGGGAGTAGTCGGTGCCGGCGTCCACCCCGGCCTGCCCGCGGGTGCGGATGGCGTCCAGCCACGACTGCGCGCCGCGGGCCGAGTACGCCCCGCCGGACGCGACGCCCAGCGGCGAACCCAGCGACCCGCTGGTGATGTACACGATCACCTCGTCCGCCCCCACGCTCAGCCCCGGCAGGCTGTGGGTGGTGCCGGTCGCCGAGTCGTACACCTGCGCCGTCCAGGTGTTGTTGCCGCTCGGCGTGAGCGCCGACAGCGAATCGGTCATCCGGGCGGTGACGGCCGCGCCCACCCGATTCATGGCGGCACGGGCGGCCGGGTTGTTGAACATGCCGGACGTGTCAAACGAGTAGTCGAACCGCACGCTGACGGACGGGGTGTCTCGGCTCTCGAGCGTTTCGAACCACAGCCGGGCGGTGCGGTGGGAATACAGCATCGGTCCACTCTTGAGGGAGGGATGGACGGGAGGCGTTGCCGATCGGGGTGCGAAGCAACAGCAGCGACGGGGGGCGAAGCTGTGCCGTGGGGAGAAGTTTTACCGTCTGTAACGATTTTGCAGAAGCGGAATGTTCTGCCTGAGCGCGGAGAGATCGCAGAACTGTCGTGTTTCCAGACACTTTAGCGAAAATGCGGGTGCGCACACTTCTGCCGAGACGAAGAGATTCGCGCGTCGGCTCTACTTGCTCTTTCGGTGGTCTGGATAACTTCGCGGGGTGACGGAATCAAGACCGATCAGGAGAGGGCGGTGTGCTTCCGCATTGGGGGCACACGACCCGGCCGGCTGACGCCGG
>JANNDF010000757.1:0-4871 GCA_031387445.1 Planctomycetia bacterium | reverse complement strand
CTGACGCCCGCCGCTCGCCACACCGGTCGTCACTTGTCTTCCTTCTTCTTGTACTCGCCTTCCACCACACCCTTCGCCTCCTCCTCGTGCTCGTTCGCCGAGTAGTCGGACAGGGTCGCCTTGTCCTTCTCCACCTTCACCTTGAAGCTGAACTCGTACTTGTCGGTCGGGGTGAACGGGAAGTCGCCCTTGGTCTCCGCCTTAGTCAGCTTGGCCGTCCACTTGCCGTCCTTGCCGGCGGTGAGGGCCGTGGTCATGATCAACTTCTTGTCCTCGACGGACGCGGTCACGACGAGAACGTCCTTCTTGGTGAAGTCCAGTTGCAGGGTCAGCCCCTCGTCGGTTTTCTTCATCCACACCCCCGTCGGGGCGTCGGCCTTCTTCTCCTCCGCCGGCTTCTTCTCGTCAACCGCGAACGCCCACCCGCCGACCAGAACCACCGCCACCAGAGCCGAAAGCAGTCGAGACATGCGCAGAGTCCTCCGTGGGAAGAGGGGCAATCCCCTCACACACCAGAGTAGTGCGGAGGTCAACCCCGGCCCACCTGCCGTTGCCCGGTTCGCTCCGGTTGGTTACCTTTCCGCACACGGATTCCGACACCAGCCGGGAGAACAAGATGGGCAGTCACGCCGAGGTGGAAATGCCGCACGACGAGAACGACCCGTTCGTCAAGCGGGTGGCGCTGAGCATCGCCGTGTTCGCGGTGGTGCTGGCGCTGGCCGCGGCCGGCGGGAACAACGCCGGCAAAGACATGATGAAGAACCAGTTGAGCGCCAGCAACGAGTGGAACCAGTACCAGGCGAAGCGGCTGCGGGAGGGCAGTTTCGAGACCGAGAAGGAACAAATGGATCAGCAGTTCGGCCCTCTCGCCCGGCCGAAAGACATCGGCGAGGCCAAGAAGGTGACGAAGGAGTACGAGGCGGCCCTGAAGGAGGAGAAGCTCTCGGCCGACCCGAACGAGCGGCGGAAGGCGCGACACAGGTATTTGGCTGCCAAGTTGAGCGAGTACGAAGACGACAAGGCGAAGCTGACCGAGAAGGCGAAGAAGTTCGAGGCCGACCGCGACCTGGCCCACAAGAAGGACCCGTTCTTCGACACGGCCGAGCTGCTGCTGCAAATCGGCATCGTGCTGGCGTCGGTGGCCATGCTATCGAAGGCGCGGTGGGCGTTCGTCGCCGGGTGCGTGCTGGGCGTGGGCGGGTTGGTGCTCACCGTGATGGGATACTTCTTCCCGGACGTGGCGATCCCGTTCCTGACCGGCGGCGAGGGGGAAGCGGCGGGGCATTGACTTGTCGGAGCCGACCCCGCCAGGAGTCGGGTGGAGAACCCGGCGACTGGCGTCGCCGGCACCCGCGCCCTCCCTCACGGTCGGGCCTCCGAGCCCCAGTCTACTTCTTCTCGGGCAGGTGGACTTCCCGCACGCCGGCTTTGGTGGCGGCGCTGTAAATCTGCACGTACACGTCCCACACCACGTCGTTCGACATCCGCAGGATCATCTCCTTCCGCCCGGTCGAGTCCACCACGGCCTTCAACTCCTTGTCGATGTCGGCATACGCCACTACCCGCTCCGACCCGCTGGCGGTGGACACCTTCACCACCGGCTCCGCCCGCTCGTCGAGCGTCACCGTGACGGTGAACGTGCGGTCTTCGAGTTGCTCTTTCGACGGCGCCACCGACGCCTTGTCTTCGGGCTGCGGTGGGGGCAGTTCGATGGTGCGGCGGAGGGTGGCGACGGTGGCGGTGATGATGAAGAAGATGAGCAGCACCAGGGCCACGTCGATGAGCGGGTTCATGTCCAGTGTGGTTTCGTCGGCCGGCTCCGGCGGGGGCGGCCCCATCTCGGCGACGGCGTCGGCGAACGCCGGGTGCTCCTCGATGGGCACCCACAGTCGCTCGCCCGGCCCGCGGACCTCGTCCGTCGTCTCCCACTCGCCCTCGCGCAGCCCCTCCAGCACCGCCACTGGGGTGGGCACGGGTCGCGGGGTCGGGTCGGCGGACAGCCGCACTAGCCAGCCGGTCGGGGTGGGGGTCATTTCGGCTTCTCGTTGACTTCGGCCGTGTACGTCGAGATCTTGCCGGCGCGGCGGTACGGGTCGATCTTGGTCGTCAGCTCCTTCACCCGCACGTGCTTTACCTGCGGGTGGCAGGCGATCCGCACTTCCGGCGGGCTGGTAAACTGTGGCAGCAGGGCGTCGAGTCGGGCGAGCACGTCGGGCAGCGTGACCAGGTTGTTGTCTTCCGGCTTGATGGTCCGCCCGCTGCCCACGCGGAGGGCGTAGAACGCCTCGCCCGACTCCCGCAGGTCCATCTGCACGGTCACGATCTTCGGGTCGGTCGGGGAAATCTCCGCGCCCATCGCGGCTTCGGCCAACGGCACCGGCGAGTCGTTGCTGGCCGCGGTGGTGGTCATCATGAAGAAGACGAGCAGCACCAGGCTCACGTCGATGAGCGGGATCATGTCCACGTCGTCGTCTTCCGCCTCGACCTTGCGGAAGCTCTCCGGCTCCGGGGCTTCGACCGGCTCAACCTTTCCCCCCGCGACGGGCGGCATGGCAGCCCCCGCCTTCAGCGGCAGGTAGTCGGCCAGCAGCGGGTGAGCGGCGACTGTCACCCACAGGTCGTTGGTCTTGGTCGGCCGCACCTTGTCAGTGGCGGCCAACCGGCCTTGCTCGACCCACCCGGCGGCCACCTGAAACGGCACGCCCCGGTACACCTGTTCGGCGGACACGTACCAGACGTCGAGTGCGGGTGTGGCCATGGGATGGATCCGGGTGAACCCCGGCAGTCATGCCGGGGGTTGATACAAGTCAGAAGCACCCCCGGCACGGCTGCCGGGGTTCACCGGGAAAGCACCCCCGCATGACTGCCAGGGTTCACCGGGAAAACTATCGCCGCGACTTGCTCCGCTTCCGGTCTTCCTCCTCGTCCTCATCACGGTCGCGGGCGCGGCCCTTCTTCCCGCGGTCGCGGTCGTCGGTCGGCTCCTCCTCCTCGCCCCAGTCGCCCGACTTGCTCTTCTGCACCAGCGTGACCAGCTTCTGCGCCGCCAGCTTCATCTTGATCTCGTACTTGGCGATGGACGCCTTGAACATGACGTGCGAGAACACCAGCGGGATGGCGGTCATCAGGCCGAACGCGGTGGCGAACAGGGCCAGCCCGATCTTCTCCGATTGGGCGGCCATACCCGACGCCCCGGCCGCCCCCTTCGCCGCCTCCGAGTTGATGGCGGTGAAGGTGAAGATCATCGAGATGACCGTCCCCAGCAGCCCGACCATGGTGCTGATCTTGGCGATGGCCAGGATGCTCGGCAGGAGGAAGTTCAGCCGCGGCAGGATCTCGTGATCGACCGCCGCCTGCATGCTCCGCCGCATGGCCGCCACCCCCTGCTCGGACGCTTGCAGGCCGGCGGTGTACATGATTTTCGGGATCAGTCCGGTCTCGGTCTCGCACAGGGCGAGGGCCGCCTTGGTGCCCTTCCGCTTCAGGTTCTCTTGCAGGTCCGGCAGGAAGGCGTCCAGGTTCGACTTGGCGCTCATGTTCAGCAGCACCCGCCACACCACCAGCGCCAGCGCGATGAACAGCATGAGCGTCATCGGGACGGCGAAGTACCAGTCCGAGAGGAAGAAACTGATGAACGGGTTCTTCTTGTCCATGAGCAGACCGGGGCGGGGGACGGGAGGCGCGACGGGTGTAGCTTCGCAGAAGTGTAACGAGTCGGCAAGAAGGGCCGTTGGCCGCCGCACGAACAAGAACGGCCGGGTGACGCCGGCCGGAGCGGAAGAATCGGACAGGCGGCCACTCACGGGGCGTACCACACCACCGGGATAACGATCTTGCTCGCCGTCGGTTCGCTCAGCGTGACGGTCACTTCGGCCGTGCCACTTGCGCCGGCCTTGGCCGCGTTCACCAGCACCCGCACCGTCGCCACCGGGCCGGCGTCCTCGGAGAACTTCACCGTCACACCGGGGGTGGTGCATTCCACCGACTTGATCGCCACGTTCTTCCCGCCCCCGCGGAGTTGCACCAGCGCCGACGCATCCGCCTGAGCGGTGGCGAACCGCACGCTCGCCGTCGCCGGGGTGACGGTCACGCCGTCCGCCGCCCGCTTGTGAACCCGCACCGGGATTTCGAGCAGCGGGCATGCCGGGTCATCCGTTCGCAGCGTCACCGTTTCCGTGTGCGAGCCGACGGCCAGTTCGTCCTTCACCGACACGACCACCTCTTGAATCGTCTTCCCGTCGCTCGTCGTCGCCGCTTTCACCTCGGCCGTGATGTGCGGGCTGGTGCTCTCGGCTTTGGTGATGCTCAGCGGCTTCGACCGACGGTCCTCTACTTTGAGTGTGTGGCTCATCGCCCCGGCCGTGGACACCGCCACCAGCGGCGGGGTGACGCTCACCTCGCGGACCAGCTTTGCCGTCAGCTTCAGTTCGAGTTTGCCGTCGAGCGGTTTGCCGTCGGCTTCGGTGCTGTAGGCCACCGTCACCGGCCAGTTGACCGCCCCTTCCGGCTGCGTGAGCGTGCGGGCGACGAGCGTGAGCTTGACAGTTTCGCCCGCACGCAGTTGCTTCGCCGACAACTCTACCTTCGCGCACCCACAGCCGCTGACGACGTTGGTGATAGCAATCGCGGCGGTGCCGGCGTTCTTCAGCTCGAACGTGTGCGAACACGCCGGGCCGGACTTCACCTCGCCGAGATCGACGGCCGGGACGGTAGCCTGAAGCGGGGTCGGGTCGGCGGCGGGACCGAACGCGGCCAGGGCGAGGGCAAGGGTCAGGTTCATGCCTGCGGATAGCACGGGAGGCGGGGGAAGTGAAGGGGAACCCTGGGTGTGCCTGCGGATTTGGGCGGATTACCCAGCCGGCTGACGCCGG
>JANNDF010000741.1:0-1030 GCA_031387445.1 Planctomycetia bacterium | reverse complement strand
CTCCTACTTCCCCTCGCCTCGCTTCCGCTGGCGGTAGTACTTCAGCCCCGGTACGAAGAACGACAGGGCCGACACCACCCCGAAGGCGATGTGTCCCACGTCCGGCAGGAGCACCATGAGCGGGGCCGTGGCGAAGTACGCCCCCACCCACGGGTAGAACTGCCCGCTCAGCGTGCCGGCCTTGAACAGGAACACCATCCCCGCCAGCACCGGCAGCACCGGCGAGAGCGACAGCGACGGGTCGCCCTTCACGACTTCGATGATGAACAGCGCGATACTGCCCACCATCCCGCCGGCCCAGGCGTGGGCGATCTGCCGCTCCACGAACAGCACCGGCCCGCCCCGCCGCCGCAGTCGCCAGAAGATCGCCCCCCACGTCACCAGTCCCGCCCCCCACAACATCAGGTACGCCCCGTGGCTGTCGATCTTCAGCCACGCCATCACCTGCGTGGCCAGGCAAATCAGGAAGATGGCCAGGCTGTGCCACATCCAGAGCAGGCCCCAGTTCTCCAGCACCGCCGCGTGGTGCGTCTCCCGGAGCAGCCGGCTCACGAACGCCCCCAGGCTGCCCTGCACGCTCAGCTTGTCGCCCACCCGGTAGGCGTCCAGGTCGGCGGCGAGTGCCGCGGCGGACTGGTAGCGCAACTCGGACGGCTTTTGCAGGCACTTCAGGCAGATCAGTTCCAGGTCGCGGTCCACGGTCGGGTTCAAATCCCGCGGCGGGATCGGCTCTTGTTCGAGCACCAGCAGCAGCGTGTCTACGGGGTTGGACGCCTGGAACGGCGGGCGGCCGGTGAGCAGCTCGTACAGGATGGCGCCGAGCGAGTACACGTCGGCGGCGGGGGTGATGTCCTTGCGGTTGGTCGCCTGCTCCGGGGCCATGTACGACGGCGTGCCGACCACCGCCCCGGTGCGGGTGAGCGACTCGGCGCGGTCGATGCGCTTGGCGAGGCCGAAGTCCGACACCTTCGGGGCGAGCGGTCTGGCGAGCGGGGGGCGTAAGCCCCCTGGTGCTGTGGAAGAACCAGGG
>JANNDF010000739.1:0-1326 GCA_031387445.1 Planctomycetia bacterium | reverse complement strand
CTACCAAGAGGATCCCATGACCGAAACGCACACCGACGTCGTCGTCATCGGCGGCGGGCCGTCCGGCTCGACCTGCTCCACACTGCTTGCCCAGCACGGGCACAAGGTGGAACTGTTCGAGCGGGAACACTTCCCGCGGTTCCACATCGGCGAGTCGCTCATCCCGTACACGTACCACGTCATCGAGCGGCTCGGGTTGCTCGACACGATGAGGCAGAGCTACTTCACCAAGAAGTACAGCGTGCAGTTCATCACCGAGCACGGCAAGCTGAGCGAGCCGTTCTACTTCGACCAGCACGACGAGCACGAGCGGAGCCAGACGTGGCAGGTGCGGCGGAGTGAGTTCGACCACCTGATGCTGACGAACGCCCGCAAGCACGGCGTGAACGTTCACGAAGGGGCGCGGGTGCTGGAGGTGCTCTTCGCGGGTGACAAGGCCGTCGGCGTGCGGGTGAAGCCGGAGGGCGAACCCGAGAAGATCGTGCGGGCGAAGGTGGTGGTGGACGCGAGCGGGCAGTCGTCGCTCATCCTCGACCGGCTGAACCTCCGCGAGTGGGACCCGCAACTGAAGAAGGCGGCGCTGTGGACGTACTGGAAGGGGGCGTACCGCGACGAGGGGAAGAACGGCGGGGCGACGCTGGTGATGTCCACCACCGGGCGGAAGGGGTGGTTCTGGTACATCCCGCTGCACGACGACATCCTGAGCGTGGGCGTGGTGGCCGACCACGACTACCTGTTCAACAGCGACCGGCCGAAGGACCTTGAGAAGCTGTACTTCGAGGAGGTCAGCCGCTGCCCCGGCCTGCAACCGCGGATCGAGAACGCCACCCGGTGCGACGTGTTCCGCGCGCAGAAGGAGTACAGCTACCGGGCAACGAAAGCGGCGGGCAACGGCTGGTGCCTGGTCGGGGATGCGTTCGGCTTCCTCGACCCGCTGTACAGCAGCGGGGTGCTGCTGGCGCTCAAGGGCGGGAGCATGGCAGCCGACGCCATCGACACCGCCATCAAGGCGAACGACACGAGCGAGACGAAACTCAGGGCGTGGGAGAAGGAGTTCACCACCGGCATGGACCGCATGCGACGGCTGGTGTGCGCGTTCTACGACGGGCTGAACTTCGGCAAACTGGTCCGCCGCAACCCGGACAAGAAGGGGCTGATCACCGACGTGCTGATCGGGAACCTGTTCTACGACGGCGTGGACGAACTGTGGCCGCTCATTGAGGAACTGAAGCGGGAAGAAGAGGCGAAGCAGATGGTGGCGGTGTAACGACCCGGCGAGCGGGGGGCGTCAGCCCCCTGGTTCTTGTTCTTTCACAAGAACCAGGG
>JANNDF010000738.1:0-5647 GCA_031387445.1 Planctomycetia bacterium | reverse complement strand
CCCTGGTTCTTGTGTCGAACCAGGGGGCTGACGCCCCCGCTCGCCTGATCCGATTCCGGGTATACTTCCCTCACCCCCCGCCGGTGCCCGCGCCGCATGTTCGTTACCCTCTGGCTCACCGTCCGGCAGGTCCGTCAGGCGCTCCGCCGTGGCGACCCGGAGTCCGCCCAGAAGTTGCTCGCCCCGCTCGTGCAGACCGGCTACCGCAAGGCCGCTTCCGTAATGGCGGAAGTGGCTCGCGGGTTCCGCCTCCGGGGTGAGAAGGCGCTCCGCAACGACGACCCCGAAGCCGCCTGGAAAGACCTGCTGTCGGCCGAATCGCTGAACACCCCCGGCCCCGAACTCGCCGCCTTCCGCAACACCCTCACCAAACTCGGTGTGGCCGAGTGCCGCGCCGCCCTGCTCGCCGGCCACCCCCTGCGGGTGATCGAGGCGCACGCCCGGTTGCGACAGCGGTCGGCCTTCCACCCCGATTTCGCCGTGCTAGAAGACGCGGCCAAGGAGTGGCTGCGGGCGATGGAGACGGCCGACCGCGGCGACTTCTCAGCCGCCGCCGCGATGGTCGAACGGGCGAAGGGGAAGGTGCCGCCCGCACTCCACGACGGGTTCGACGAGTACCACGGCAAGCTGACGGCCCGGCAGGAGCAGTTCCGCGAGGCGACGGTGAAACTGCACGAAGCCGCCACCGATGGCAAGTGGGCCGACGTGCTGCGGTACGGCGACCTCGTCACCGCCGTCGCCCCGCACCACCGCGACGCCCGTAGCCTGATCGCTCGCGCGTGGGACGTGTTGCCCGCCGCCCCGGTGGGGGTCACCCGTGCGGTCGCGCCGTCGAATGCCAGCGGGATGGTCGAACTGGCCTGGGCCGGGCTGAAACCCGAACCGGTGGCCGACGCCATCACCGCGTCCTACAGCCCGAATACCAATGGTGCGACTGCCAGTCGGCTGCCGCTCGCCAAGCCGGTGTCGCGGGTCGCCCCCGCCCTCGACAGTGTCGCTCCCGGCTTGCCCAAGCGATTCCTACTGTGGATCGACGGCGTGGGTGGGTACTTGGTGTGCCTGAACACGCGGGTGGGGTTCGGGCAGGCGACCGGCGGCGGGCCGGTGGACGTGCCGCTGTTCGCCGACGTGTCGCGGATGCACGCCGAACTGACCCGCGACGGCGAAGGGTATGTGCTCGAGTCCGGCCGCGAGTTGCTGGTGAACGGCGAGCCGACCAAGCGGGCGCCGCTCGCCGCCAACGATCGCGTCACCCTTGGCGGCACCTGTCAGTTCGTGTTCCATCAGCCGGTGCCCATCAGCCCATCGGCCCGACTGGAACTGGTGAGCGGGCACCGCCTGCCGCTGGCCGTGGACGGCGTGCTGCTGATGGCCGAAAACCTGATCCTCGGCCCGACCGCCCCGGTGCACGTGGCCATGCCCGACGCCGCCGCGAACATCGTGATCTACCGCAGCAAGGACGGCCTGGGCATCCGCATCGCCGGGGCGTTCAAGATCGACAACCAGCCGCACCAGAACCGCGCCCCGCTGCCCATCCCGGCGTGCGTCACCGGCGACTCCTTCAGCTTCGCCGTCGAGCCGGTGGGTGTCAGGATGTGACTTGGTCCCGCACCCACGGCCCTTGCGGGCCGGGTTCGCCCGGAGGTTCCCATGTCCGCCGATCACGCCGAGTGGCTCCGCAAGGGCGGGTTCCCCGTGCCGAACGACCCGATGCTCGACGACGCCGACCGCGGCATCCTGAGCAAGTTCGGGCACTGGATGGAAGCGCTCACCAACGGCACCCTTCAACCCACCACGCCGGACCAGGAGCGGTTCCTGCGGGTGCATCGCAGCGAGGAGCCGGCAAGCACCCCGTTCGAGGTGGCGTGGGTGAAGCTGCTGGCCGTGCGACACGCCCACTCGAACGCGCCGGCGGCCCTGCGGCCGGCACTCACCGACGCCCAACTGAACCAGATGTTCGCCGCACTCGAAGCGGTGCGGGCCGAGGCGTTGGCCGCCCAGCGGGAAATGGCCTTCCGGCAACTCGACGTGATGGCCACGGTGCAGCCGCAGCTCGACGCCATCGAAGCCGAGATGAAACCGCGGCTGATGCGACTGGCCGAGCGGATGGCGGCGGCGGAATCGGCCGTGAAGCAGGCGGTGCTGAGCCACGGCCGCACCTACAACCGCGGTCGGGTGAAGGCGACGTACTACCGGGGGGCGGTGACGTTCGACAGCAAAGGGTTACAACAGTACGCCGCCGACCACCCGGAGATCGAACAGTTCAAGAAGGTGGGCCAGCCGCGGGTGACCATCAAGTACGAATCGGCCGGCGACCCGGCGTTGCCGCAGGCGGGGCAACCACCCGCCCTGTCGGGCGGAAATGACACCGATCACGGAGGAGATGAATCATGATCCGCGGCGTCCACACCATGTTCTACTCGTCCGAGCCGGAAGCGCTGCGGGCGTTCTTCCGCGACAAACTCGGCTTCCCGGCCCACGACGTCGGCGGCGGTTGGCTCATCTTCGACGTGGCCGAGGCCGACCTGGGCTGCCACCCGGCCGACCCGGAACACGGGGCGCCGTCCGGCACGCCGAGCATCTCGTTCTACTGCGACGACATTACCAAGACGGTGGCCGAGTTGACCGCCCGCGGGGTGGAGTTCACCGGCCTTCCCGAAGACCACGGGTACGGCCTGGTGACGCACTTCCGCGTGCCCGGTGGCTTTGAGGTGCAGCTTTACCAGCCGAAGTACAGCAAGGGGTGAGGGGCGGACGTTCACACAGCGTCTGGTATCAATCTCAGTGAACGGCAGTATTTACCCGAAGTACTCGTATGGGACGCCCGACCAATGGACGGTTCACCCGCAACTGTTGCCCGTCTGATCGTAGCGGGGTTGTTTGCACTCCTGCCGGTGTACTTTCTTGTCCGTGCGCTGAGGAGCGGCCCACGCTCTCGGCGGTTCGCCAACGTCGCCTTGTTCTGCGGGCTGACAGCGTTCGTCATGCCTGAGATCACCATCGGCCTCGGCGATGGCACTCGTGCGGCAACGTTTGTTTGGTCTGGGGGTGTGCGGCTGGTGGTCGGGCTGATCGGGCTGGTACTCGTGGTCGCTGCTCTTGTCGCACGGCGGGACGGTGGCACCGGAGTGGTTCGGCCGGTCATAGGTCTGTTGTTCTGCCTGCTACATTTGGCGTTCGCAGTCGGCCTGATGGTGACGGGAAATACCCTACGATACCAGACGCCTGGAACACCCGACGTTACCGGAACCCCGACCGATTCAGGCTCAGGATGGACCTATCAACCGCCTCGTGCCGCCTATCGCCTCACCCTGCCGTCGGCAGACTGGAAAGAAGCACCCCCGATCGGCGGTCAGGGGGAAGTGTCGTTCTTTCGGTCGGCTCCGCAGATGCATAGTTCGGTGCTGACACTGATGCGGGATCAAACGGAAGCCGATTTCACCCGTGCCGCTACCGCCTTCCGCGAACACGTTGAAAGCAGCCCCACCCTCCTCAGTCGGCCATCCTCGCGGGATGGCGTGAACTCGGCCGGGAATCGCTATCGATATGGCACGACGATGGAGTCGGGACCGCAAGGGCGACGGCTGTTCCTCGCCTATTCGGTAACGTGGTGTGAGAAAAAGCGGCTGATCGTGAGGGCTATCTTTGAAGGGGTGTGCGTCATGAATTCCGAAGCCGGGCGAACTGCTGAACTGGAGGCGATGAACGCAGCGGCGGAAAGGATTCTGCTATCGGTTGAATGACGCGCTCGCCGTTGGCTCGCGGTTAACCAACTCACCGCCAGCCGGCACGCACCTGGTCATACGCGTCTCGCAGCGCGGCGGTCGGGGTCGCCCCGCCGCCGACGAACCCGCTCGACGCCCCGCTCGGGCCGCTCGGCACCATCACCCGCACCTCGTAGCTGCCCGTCTCGGTGCGGGTCGGGCCATACAGCTTGCTCCCGATCTGCTGAAGCTCGGCGGTCAACTGATCGGCCGTCGCCGTCGCCCCCAGGGTCAGGTCGCGGCCGGTGGACAGTGCGGTCGGTCGGCGGTCGGGGCTACGGTACAGCTCACCCCCGCTGACCAGTTCCAGACCCCCGCCGCCTTTCCCGGCGTCAGCCCGTAAGAGCGGGTCGCGGCCGTCCTTCGACCCGTACTGATCACGGCCGGTCGGCACGTTCGGCGATTTGATGTGTTCGCCCTTCAGCGGGTCGCGGCCCTTTTCCAGTTGCGACATGCGGGCGTCGCGGTCGTTGGCACATCCCGCCAGCCCCACGAAGGCACACCCGGCGAACACCGCGAGCGGGCGGCGGAGGGCGGTCAGCCATCGGCGGAGGGTGATCATTGCAGTCGGTTCCGGGTCGTCCGAGCCATCAGTATCCCGAGTGTGTAAAGTTTACCCCGGAACCCGTTCGGCCTGCGACCCGCTCGCTCCGGAAATCGCCCGGTGTCCGGTCGCGGTGTGCGTGTGGTATGCGACACAACGGTCGTGCCGGTCGGGTGAACTGCGTAACTCTCTCAGACTGGCAAAACCGGGCAGGGGCTGACATGGCGACACATACGATCGCGGTACTCGGCGGGGACGGCATCGGGCCGGAGGTCATCGCCCAGGCGGTACGGGCCGTCGAGGCGGCGGTTGCCAAGCACGACCGCGGGCACGAACTCCGGCTCACCCATTTACCGTGGGGGTCGGAGTATTACAAGAAGCACGGGCACATCCTGCCGGCCGACGGGTGGGACACGCTCGCCAAGCACGACGCCATCCTGTTCGGGGCGGTCGGCGACCCGAGCATCCCCGACACGATCCCCGTTCACCACCTGCTGCTGCCGATGCGGCGGCGGTTCGACCAGTACGTGAACCTGCGGCCGGCGTACCTGTTCGACGGCGTGCCCTGCCCGCTGGTGGGGAAGGCGCCCGGCAGCATCGACATGATGGTCTACCGCGAGAACACCGAGGGCGAGTATGCCCCGGTGGGCGGCAAGCTGTACCCGGACACCGACAAGGACGTGGCGGTGCAGACGAGCGTGTTCACCCGGGCCGGGTGCGAGCGGATCATCCGGGCGGCGTTCGAAGGGGCACGCAAGCGCCCGCGGAAGAAGCTCACCAACATCACCAAGAGCAACGCCCTGCTGTACGGCATGACCCTATGGGACGCGGCCTACGAGGCGGTGCGGAAGGACTTCCCGGACGTGCAGTCGCACAGCCTGCTGGTGGACGCGGCAGCGATGGACTTTGTGCGGAAGCCGGAGGCGTTCGACGTGGTGGTGGCGAGCAACCTGTTCGGCGACATCCTGACCGACCTGAGCGCGGCGGTGGCCGGCAGCATCGGGCTGGCGAGCAGCGCGAACATCAACCCGACGAAGCAGTACCCGAGCATGTTCGAGCCGGTCCACGGCAGCGCGCCGGACATCGCCGGGCAGGGCATCGCCAACCCGCTCGCGGCCGTGCTGAGCGGGGCGCTGCTGCTCGACCACTTGGACCTGAAGGCGAGCGCGGACGCCGTACGGAACGCGGTGGCGGCCGTGCTGAAGACCGACAAGTCTCGCACGAAGGACGTGGGCGGCAGTGCGACCACCGTGCAGGTGGGCGACGCGGTGGTGGCGGCGATCTAACGGAGTTTGGCGAGCCGAGCGGCGTGAGCCGCCGGGTGAGTTGATTCCCACCC
>JANNDF010001155.1:0-7569 GCA_031387445.1 Planctomycetia bacterium | reverse complement strand
GGCTACAACTCACCCGAACCGTCGGGTCCGCGTGATCAGGTACTCCAGCAGCGCCTTGTCGAACCCGACGCTCGTGTCCATCGGCACGTAGTCGGCGTTGGCCAGCCCGCACTCGCGGCGGTACAGGTCGCGGAACCGCTCCAGTTCGTCCAGGTAGTCTTTCTTGATGCCGTCGGCGTTCACCTGCATCTTGTCGTCCGACTCGGGGTCTTCGAACTCGACCGACCCGCTGAACGGGAAGTGAACCTCGGCCTCGTCCAGGATGTGGAACAGGATGACCTCGTGCCCGCCGTGCCGCAGGCGGTACACGCTACGGATCACCTCTTCCGGGTCGCCGAGCAGGTCGCTGAACACCATCACCAGCGCCTTGCCCTTCACCAGCCCGGCCACCCGGTTGAGGGCGGCGGCGATGTTCGTCTCGCCGGTCGGGTGCAGGTTGGCCAGGACCGACAACATGGTGCCGAGCTGGGAGCGTTTGGACTTGGGCGGCAGCACGGTGCGGAGTTGGGTGTCGAACGTGACCAGCCCGACCGGGTCTTGCTGGTGGATCATCATGTACGCCAGGGCCGCCGCCAGGCAGATGCCGTACTCGAACTTGGTCAACTCCTGGCGGAACGTGTACCCCATGCTCTTGGACAGGTCCATGACGAGGTAGCCCATCATGTTCGTCTCGGCCTTGTACTTCTTCACGTAGTACCGGCCGGTCTTGGCGTACACGTTCCAGTCGAGGTCTTTGGGGTCGTCGCCGGCCACATACTTGCGGTGCTCGGAGAACTCGACGCTCGCCCCGTGCAGCGGGCTGCTGTGCAGGCCGGTGAGGAACCCTTGCACGATGAACTTGGCCCGCAGGTCGAGCCGGGAGACTTGACGGATGACCTCCGGGCGGAGGTACTTTTCGGCGGTGCTCATGCGGGAATTGTAAGCCGCCGGGGTGGAATCGCGACCGCGGGGGGCGGGAGAATCCCCGCCGGGGCCCCCGATCAACCCCGCTGGCGTTGCTCGCTCACTCCGTCGGGGCTGCCTCCTGCGGCCACGGGCGTGCGGTTCCGCCCCGGCAGGTACTTCCACGCCAGCGCCGCCAGCAGCACCCCGCCGCCGGCCAGCGTCCACCACGTCGGCACCTCCTTGTCCGGGGCGATCAGGTACGCCCACACCGGGTTGAGCACCGGTTCCAGCAGCGTGATGATGCCGGCCTCTTGTGGCGAGAGCGTCCGCAGCCCGCGGGCGAACAGCCAGTACGGGGCGGCCATCTGCACCACTCCGAACAGGGCGAGGTAAAGCAACTGCACCGGCGTCGGCAGGACGAACCCGCCGGTCAGCCACAGGTACACGCCCAGCACCGCCGCACTGCCGAGCAGGTTCAGCACCATCAGGAACGCCGGCGAGTGCGCCCGCAGTTGCGACAGGAACAGCACCACCCCGGCATACGTCAGCCCGCTCCCCGCCCCCATCAGCAGGATGACCACCTGCGCCTGTTGCTCCTCGCCGGAGACGCCCCACGGCCAGTTGCCGCACACGATCACCCCCACGCCGACCATCGCCAGCACCATCGACACGGCCGCCCGCCCGTCGGCCCTCTGCTTCAGCAGGTACACGCCGATCAGGTAGACCCACACCGGCGCCGAGTTTTGCAGCAGGATGGCGTTGGCGGCCGGCCCCAGGCCGAGCGCGGACAGGTACAACCCGCTCATGAGGGCGAAGCAGGCCACCATGCCGAGCATGATCGGGCGGAAGCGGATGTACCGGAAGCGCACGAGCGGCACGAGGGCGAGGCCGGCGAACAGGCCCCGCCAGAAGGCGATGGGGATGGGGTCGAGCTTCGGCTCGTGCAGCCCGAGGGGGGTGTCTTCGCGGAACACCTTCATGAAACTGCCGGCGCTCCACAGCACGGCGGCGAGTACCACCATCAGGCGGGCGACGGTGGGCGATGAGGGCATAGAAGTGTTCTGCTCGCTCCGCGAGCGGGTTCGGGTGTTGTCCACTCGGTCTGCGAATGGGATCGAGAAGACCGCTCGCGGAGCGAGCAGAGCACTTTGTCACCCCGGCAGCGGGAACACCCGCGTCGGCTTTTCGGTCGCGGTCGGGGCGGCGTCGCGGGCGCGGGTGACGTACTCGGTGTACTCGGCGTCCGAGCAGGCGGGGCCGGCGGCGGACAGGGCGGCGATCACCTCGGCGGCGGTTTGATACCGCCGGCGGGGGTCGCCGGCCAGCATCCGCTCGAGCACCAGGTCGAGGGCCAGCGGCACGTCCCCGCACACCCGGCTGGCCGGGATGACCGCCCCCAGCCGGCTGGCCGGCTTGCTCTCCGAGTGCGGGTACGGCACCTGCCCGGTGAGCAGGTGGTACAGGGTGGCGCCGAGCGAGTACACGTCCGACCGGCCGTCCACCAGGGCGGCGTTCACCGCCTGCTCGTAACTCATGTAGTGCGGGGTGCCGACGCCCTGGTTGGCGGCGGTCAGGGCGGTGTCGCCGGCCGTCCGCTTGGCCAGCCCCAAATCACCCAACTTGGCCGGCGGGGTGGGTTGCAGGAGCACGTTTTCCGGCTTCACGTCGCGGTGCACGTACCCGCGGGCGTGCATGTACTCCAGGGCCATGGCCACGTCGGTGGTCACCCGCACGGCCACCCCCGGCGGCAGCCGGCCGGTCCGCTCGCCGACCGCCAGGGCGGTCGGCCCGTCCACGAACTCGAGCGCCAGGAAGTGGGCGGCGGCGGCCGGGTCGTACCCGTGGTCGAACCCCCGCACCAGGCCGGGGTGGAAGAGCGAGCGGGCGAGGACGGCCTCACGGTAGAAGCGGTTGACGAACTGCTGGTCGCCGCTCAGGTGGCCGGCCAGCACCTTCACCGCCACCGGCCGGCCGACCTTCTGGTCGTACCCCAGGTAGACGCGGCTCATGCCGCCGACGCCGAGCAGCCGGAGCAGCGGGTAGCCGCCGACGGCGTTCGGCCGCGGCCGCTCCCGGTCGGGGTCGGGCGGTGTGGGCGTGCGGGCATCGTTGCCGATCAGTCGCATGGTCTCCCCTGGGCAGCGGTCAGGGTCGGGTGCGGCGTCGGGACAGGCGTTCGCCTAAGAAGTACGGTGAGAGTTTACCCGGAGGTGGGGCGGGGTGCAACGGGGCTACGCAACCAATCGCGGCGGGCGGTGCGGAGTTGGGCCAGGCGGTCGGCCGCCCCGTCGGCCCCGACGAGGGCGAGCGGCGGCACCCGCGCGGCCGGGTCGGCGGGCGACCAGGAGTCCCAGAACACCGCCCGCACGGACGGCGCGCCGAGCACCGTCGGCAGCACCGATGGCACCGGGCTGGCCAGGGTGACGTCCATCGGCAGGCCGAGTTGGCCGAACAACTCGAACAGTTGCAGCACGTCCAGCGGGTCGCGGCCGTGCCCGCTCCGCCGCCCGGCCCCGCTCAGCACTTCCAGATCGATCGCCGCCACCTGGAAGCCGGCCCGAAGCAGGGTGTCGGCGAACACCAGCGGGGCGTAGGTGTGGTCTTCCGAACTCAGGTACTCGCCCCACGGCTGGGAGATGGCGAACGTCCGCTCCCCTTTCGGGTCGGCGTCCGTCACCGACTCGAGCACGCGGGCGGCCAGGCGGATGCGGTCGTCCTCGCTCAGCCCGAGGGCGTCGGCGTGGTTGAACCCGGCGAACGCCTGCCACTGCCGCACCTCCCGCCGGTACCGCTGCACCACCGTGCCGACGAAGTCCGACACGTAAGCGGCCAGATTGGGCAGGTCGCCGTGCGACGCGGCCAGCCAGTCGGGGAACGGGCCGTCGGCCAGATCGACCAGCGGGCCGATGCTCACCTCCAGGCCGGCGGCCGTCGCCCACTCGACCAGCGGGTCGAGGGCGGACCAGTCGAACGCCGACTCCCGCGGCTCGATCTGCCGCCACTGCGGGACGATGCGGACGGCGTGAAAGGTGTCGGCGAACAGGGCGGCCTGATCGGGGGGCAGGGGGCGGGCCAGCCGGGCGCCCAGGCGGGTGGGCAGCGGGCCGTCCATGTTCAGGCGGGCTTGCAGGCGGTACTCGGTCAGCCGGCTGGCGCAGTTGTCGGCCAGCTCGCACGCGGCGTCGATCACCTCGCACGCGGCGACGGTGTCTGTTTCGGACTTGAGCGCCACCCGCCCGAACTGCTTGCTCACCCGCCCGACGGCGTCCAGCAGCGACTGTGGCACCGGCAGGGCGACGGCGTGGAACATGGCCACCAGCGACCGCACCCGGTTGACCGCCCCGCGGCCCAGTTCGGTGAGCAGCGGGTACGGGTCGCGGGCCAGCCGCAGCGTGCCGCTCGTCACCACCCGCTCGAACCCGTCCGACCCCGGCCACGGGGCGGCGGCCAGCACGCTCTCGTTCTCGGCACGGGTGAGGGTGAGCCGGCCGTTCGCCTGGTGGCGGCGGACGGGCACCGGGGAGCCGTCGTACCCGCCGGCCAGCCACACCCGCTCGACGGCGTCGCGGTGAGCCGGGGACAGGTCGGCGGGCACGTCGAAAGCGATCTGAGGCATAGCGGTACAGTCGGGGCGGATTTAGTAACCCATGATAAGCGAATCGCCCGGCGGATTCGAGGGCGAACCGCCATCCTGGTGAACCGCGGGTGTCAACCCGCGGGTGGTGCGCACCCTGGCGGCTGCCGCCGCCGGTTCACCGCAGCAGTCCCGCCGCCTCCACCGCGAAGTACGTCAGCACCCCGTCCGCCCCGGCGCGTTTGAACGCCAGCAGGCTTTCCAGAATCACCCGCGGGCGGTCGAGCCAGCCGTTCGCCGCCGCCGCACTCAGCATGGCGAACTCCCCGCTCACCTGATACGCGAACGTCGGCACGCCGAACTCCCGCTTCACCCGACTCACAATGTCCAGGTACGGCATTCCCGGCTTCACCATCACCATGTCGGCCCCTTCGGCCAGATCGAGCGCCACCTCGCGGAGCGCTTCGTCCGTGTTCGCAGGGTCCATCTGGTACGTCTTCTTGTCGGCGGAGCCGAGGCTCGACGCACTGCCCACCGCGTCGCGGAACGGCCCGTAGAACGCCGAGGCGTACTTGGCCGCGTAGCTCAGAATCGACACGTGCTGGAAACCGGTCTCGTCGAGTGACTTACGGATGGCCCCCACTCGGCCGTCCATCATGTCCGAGGGAGCAATCACGTCGCACCCGGCGCGGGCCTGCACCACCGCCTGTTTCGTCAGCACGTCCACCGTTTCGTCGTTCACCACGTACCCGTCGCGGATCAGCCCGTCGTGCCCGTGACTGGTGTACGGGTCGAGTGCCACATCACAGATGATGCCGATGCCCGGCACCTGCTTCTTCAGCGCGCGGATGGCGGTGCAGATGAGGTTGTCCGGGTTCAGTGCCTCATCACCGCCGGGGGTCTTCTTCTCCGGCGGGGTGGCGGGGAACAGGGCGACGGCCGGGATGCCGAGTTCCTTCGCCTTCGCCACGCGGTCGATCAGCACATCAAGGCCGAGGCGTTCGACGCCGGGCATGGACGGGATCGGCGTGCTGCCGTGGTTCGGCTGTAGGAAGACCGGCCAGATGAAGTCGGCCGGCGACAGGTGGTGCTCGGCGACGAGCGACCGCAGCCACGGGTGATAACGGAGCCGCCGCGGGCGGTGGGTGGGGGGGAATACGGGTGTCATGTCGGGCATTGTAGCGTGCGGGCGAAACACTCTTCCCCCATGTGTCCGAGTTGCGGCACGGGAGTTGCGCCGCTCCCACTGTCCGTTTTTCGGCACGATCCCTACAGACGCGCCCGCTCGCCCCCGTTCGCCGCTCATTTCGATTGACACCCCATCCCCCGCATTTAGACTCATTTAGTACGACCACGTCCCGCTCACCTGACTCGACCCACCCCACGCGAGGAGTGCCATGGCCCGCAAGAAGTCCGGCGGTGAAGGCGGCGGCAATGCCGTCCTGGTCATCTTCCTGGTGCTGTTCATCCTCGTGTCAATCGGCCTGGGGGTGGCCTACTGGACCGGCCAGCAGACGGTCACCGACGCCGCCGCGGCGAAGAAGACGGCGACCGACGACATCACCAAGGCGAAGGACGCGCAGGAACTGGCCGAGTTGAAGTACAAGCTGTACAAGGCGTTCATCGGTACAGCCACCGAGGACGAAAAGGCGGCCATCCAAAGCCCCGGCAAGCACGAGGGCGCCCTCAAGGACGAACACGCCGCGCTGATGGCGGCCGCCACCGCCGGCATCCGGGTGAGTGTGACCGACGTGCAGAAGGGGCCGATCGGGAAGGACATCGAGGCCGCCAAGACCGGGCCGTTCAACATCACCGAGCAGGAGATCTTCACCTGGCCGTGGCCGGCGGGCACGGACAAGGTGCTGGCCAAGCAGCCCAGCCCCGGCCCGATGCTCGACCGTATGGTGAAGATGGTGGCCGAGCGGGAGCGGATGTTCCACGAGAGCAACGCGGCGAAGAAGAACGCCGACAGCGACGCCGCCCAGTACAAGGCGGAGAAGGAAAAGTACACCACCGCCTTGGCCGCCGCCAAGACGCAAGTGGACGGCCAAATCAAGAAACTGGACGACTCCATCACCGCGGTGGAGAACGAGAAGAAGACGGCGATCGACACGTTCGTCAAGACGGGCGACGAGGTCCGCAAGGACGTGGCCAAAAAGGCCCGTGAGAGGGACGAGTATCAAGCCATGCTCGTGGAAGAGCGGGTGCGGATGGAGAACTTGCGGAAGCAACTGGACGACATTCTGGCCCGGCAGGGCGAACTGGACCAGGAGAAGAAGGGGGTGTTCCCGGTGAACGTGCCGCACGGGGAGATCGTCAGCCGCAAGCCCGGCTCGACGGCGGTGGAAATCAGCATCGGGTCGGACGCCGGACTGCGGCCCGGCCAGACGTTCACCGTCCAGCCGCTCTCCGCCCGCGCCGACGGGCTGACCCGTCAGCGGAAGACCAGCCTGGACGCCGAGGGGCGGACGGTGGTGTCGGACGAACTGGCCAGCAAGGGGTCGATTGAGGTGGTGGCCGTGCTCGGCCCGCGGCTGTCCACCGCCCGCATCACCGACGAGTCGGACAAGATCCGCGACAGCGTGCTGAAGGGCGACCTGCTGTACAACCCGCTGTTCCGCAAGAACGCCAAGGACCACGTCGTGCTGGTGGGCATTTTCGACACCAACGCGGACGGCATCGACGACATCGCCGAGGTGGCCCGCAACCTGTCCAAGCGGGGGGCCATCGTGGACGGCTACTACGACCTGGGTACCGAGAAGTGGGAGAGCCTGGACCCGACCAACCGCAAGCCCGGCCCCGGCTCGAACACCACCTATGTGGTCCGCGGGTGGGAGTGGGACGGGGCCAGCGGCGACCCGCTAACCGCCGCCAAGGGGAACCTCCGCACGCTCATGAACACTGCCCTGACCGAGGCCAAGACGAAGGGCGCTCAGGAGGTGAAGGCGGCGAAGTTCCTGTCCGAGATCGGGTACTCGTTCAGCCCGTCCATCAGCGACGAGACGATCTCCGCCGCGGCGGTCAAGTACCTGAAGCAAGCACCGGCCGCCCCGATGCCGCCGAAGTAAAAATCCGATTCGCAGGCGAGCCGGGAGCGTGAGCGACCGGAG
>JANNDF010000731.1:0-11745 GCA_031387445.1 Planctomycetia bacterium | reverse complement strand
GTTCGCGGCGGGTCAACGCGGCCGAGCGGTTCTGGGCGCGAAAGCGACGGATGGTCGGAGACGGGACCGGTTTCCCCGCCGCTCAACCCGCCCTACACAATTAGGCGAGCGCCCGTCCCACCGCGCTGAGCAGCTCGGTCGGGCGGTACGGCTTGGGCAACATGCCGATCACACCCGTGGTGTCGGACAGGTCGTCGGCCGAGTACCCGCTGGAGAACATGACGCGGGCGGAGGCCTGCAACTCGACGAGCGCGCGGAAGGTGTCGCGGCCGGACATGCGGGGCATGGTCAGATCCAGTACCACCAGGTCGATGTCCGCCATGTGGTCGCGGAACACCTCGACGGCGTGCTCGCCGTCGTGCGCCTCGAGCACCCGGTAGCCACTCGTTTCGAGCACCGCACGGGCCAGGTCGCGGATCATCGGCTCGTCGTCCACCACCAGCACCGTCCGCACCCGCTCGTCGGTCGGCATGGGGGTGATGGGGAGCGGGCGGGTGTCGGGCGGGCGGAGTTCGGACGGCGGATCAAGGGTCAATTCGCCGCGGGGGAGGAACACGTCGAACCGGGTGCCGCGGCCGACCTCCGACTCGCACTCCACCCACCCGTGGTGCTGCTCGATGATGCTCTGCACCATCGCCAGCCCCAGGCCGGTGCCCTTGCCCACCTCCTTGGTGGTGAAGAACGGCTCGAACATTTTCGCCCGCACGTCGGCCGGCATGCCCATCCCGGTGTCCTCCACCCGCACCCGCACGCACCGCCGGTCGCGGCCGGGCGGGGTGGCGTCGGGCGGCAGATCGACGGCGTCCACGCTCACGCCCAGCCGCCCGCCGTGGGGCATGGCGTCGCACGCGTTCAGGCACAGGTTGAGCAGTACCTGGTGCAGGAAGGTGGGGTCGGCCTCGACGGGGGCGGAGGTGTGGACGGCGGTACTCAGTTCGATGCGCGGGTCGCACGTGCGGCCGACCAGTTCGGCCACCTCGTCGACCACCGGGCCGAGGGCGACGGCCGACCGCCGCAACTCCGACTTGCGTGCCAGGCCGAGCAGGTTCTTACTCATCTTGGTCGCCCGCAGGGCGGCCATCTGGACGGTGTCCAGCAGCCGCCGGTTCGGGTCGCCGGCCGGCAGTCGGATGAGTTCCAGGTGGCCGATCAACCCGGTGAGCATGTTATTAAAATCGTGGGCGATGCCGCCGGCCATCTGCCCGATCAGCTCCATCTTCTGCGCCTGAATCAACTGCTCCTGCGTCTGCTTGCGGTCGGTGATGTCGTGCGTCACCCCGTTCACCCGCAGGAGGGTGCCGTCCGCCGCCCGCTCCACGGCCCACACGGCGTACATGTGCCGCACCTCCCCACCCGGGCGGAGGATGCGGAACTCGACGGCCGTGGGCAGGTCCGGCTGGGGGGTGTGCGGGTCGGCGTGCAGGGCCATCACCCGCGGGCGGTCGTCCGGGTGGATCAGTGCCATCACCTCGTCCTGGGTGGGCGGGCCGGCGGCCGGGTCGAGGCCGAAGATGCGGTACTCCTCCTCCGACCAGCGGTTCGCGCCGGTGTGCGGGTCGAACTCCCACGACCCGATGTGGGCGATCTGCTGGGCGTCGGCCAGCATCTGCCGGCTGGCTCGCAACTCGGCCTCGGCCGCCTTGCGGTCGCTCGCGTCCCGCTGGATCATCACCCAGTGCGACCAGCGGCCGGTCGGGTCGGGCACCGGCACCACGCTCAGTTCCACCCACAGGCGGGTGCCGTCCTTGCGGTAGTTGAGCAGTTCGCACTGGAACGCCCGCCCGTCGTTCAGCGCGTCCCGCAGGGCGGCCAGGGTGGCCTCGTCCGAGTCCGGCCCGCGGAGGAAGTGCAGGCTCCGCCCGATCACCTCGTCGGCCGCGTACCCGGTCATGCGGAAGAACGCGTCGTTGACGTACAGCACGCTCCGCCCGCCCCCGTCCTGCGGCGAACCCTCCAGAATGACCACCGCGTCACGGGCGTGGACCACCGCGCTCTCCAGCAGTCGCAGGCGGTCCATGTGCCGGTACCGCTCGCTCACGTCCACGAGCACGCTCGTGACTGTGCCGGTCGGCTGGTCGTCCTCCTCGCGGGCGGTGTTGCGGCTGAGCACCCACCGCGTCCGCCCGTCGGCCGGGGAGGTCACCCGGAACACCATCTCGCACCGCGGGTTGCCCCGCATGAGGGCGTTCACCTTGTCGGCCAGCGGGTCGGCGTCGGCCGGGTTCACCAGCGGGAGCAGATCGGCCACGCTGGCGAACGGGGTGCCGTCGGGCAGTTCCAGCCAGCGGGCGAACGCCCGCGGGTCGCTGATATTGCCACTGGTGGCGTCCCACTCGATCACCGTGGTGTTGGCCGCCTGGAGGGCCACCCGCAGTTTATCCTCGCTCCGCCGCAGTTGGCGGGCGGCCTCCTTCTGGGCGGTCACGTCGGCCGTCACCGACACCGCCCCGAGCAACTCCCCGTCCGTCCCGCGGAGGGGGGTGGCGGACACCATCACGTCGATCACCGACCCGCCCGCCGGGTGCAGCCGCCCGCTCCACGCGTCCACCGCCTCCCCGCCCCGCAGCGCCCGCACCAGCGGCAGTTGGTCGAACGGGATGCGGTGGGTGAGGGTGCTGCTCAGCCGCACCTCGGGATCCTCGGCCAGCACCACCGCCGCCGCCCGCCCGTGCATCTGCCGGTAGCGGGCGTTGCGGTGCAGCACCGACCCGTCCGCCCGCACGATCATCACCCCGGCCGGCAGTTGGGCCAGGACGGCGTCGAGCAGCACCACCTTCTGTTCGGCGTCGGCCGCTCGCGCCTGCGCGGCCGCCTGCTCGCGGGCCAGTTCCTCCCGCAGGCGGGCGACGCGCCGCCGCGCCACCTCGGCGAACACCCCGACCGTGATCGCGGCCCCCGCCCCACACACCGCCGCCGTCAGCAGCCAATCGTGCCCCGCAGACGGCGCGGCCGCGCGAACGCCGGCGAATGCCAGCAGGCCGACCGCCAGCCCGGCGGAGACCAACGGGAGCATCGAGCGAGGAAGTCGGGGCATACCGTTGCCGGGCCGGAGAAGGGGCGTGTCGGTGGGCACGCGAGTATAGAAGAAGTGTTCCGGCCGTGCCGACAATTTCACCCCACCCACACACAGATTCGCCCCAGCATGAAGGGGGGGAGAGTCGGATTGTGGCCGGGGTGGAAAAGTCCGTACCGGCCCTCAACCGGCGGCGGTTGCCTGTGCCCCTCCCCCGCGGTTGTGCTGGCATGATCCACCGAAGTCTGAGCGACGCCGTCACCGACCTGGAGCGTCACGGTCATCTGGTGCGGGTCGATCACCCCATCGACCCGCACCTGGAGATGGCGGAAATCCAGCGGCGGTTGTACGCCCGCGGGGGGCCGGCAGTGCTGTTCACCCGACCGGTCGGCACCCGCTTCCCCATGCTGGCCAACCTGTTCGGCACGCTCGACCGCACGCGCTTCCTGTTCCGCCACACCATCCCGGCGGTGAAGAAACTGGTGGCGCTGAAGGCCGACCCCGGTTCGGCGGCGAAGAAATTCTGGCGGTACTGGGACTTGCCGTTTCAGGCGATCAAGACGCTCCCGACGTTCGTGCGGAACGGCCCGGTGCGGGCGAACCGCATCCCGCTCTCGCACCTGCCGCAGTTGAAGTGCTGGCCGAATGACGGCGGGGCGTTCGTCACCCTGCCGCTGGTGTACACCGAGCACCCGGACAAGCCCGGCTGGCAGAAGTCGAACCTGGGCATGTATCGGGTGCAGATTTCGGGCAACGAGTACGACCCGGAACGCGAAGTGGGGATGCACTACCAGATCCACCGCGGGATCGGCGTTCATCACGCGGCGGCGGTACGGCGGGGCGAGCGACTGCGGGTAAACGTGTGCGTCGGCGGTCCGCCGGCGCTGACGGTGAGCGCCGTCATGCCACTGCCCGAGGGAATGCCGGAACTGGCATTCGCCGGGGCACTGGGAGGACGGCGAGTGCGGATGGTGAAGGCGGTGAACGGGATACCCTTCCCTGCCGACTGTGACTTCGTCATCTCCGGTTTCATCGACCCGACCCGCACCAAACCGGAAGGCCCGTTCGGCGACCACCTGGGCTACTACAGCCTGACGCACGACTTCCCGGTGATGGCGGTGGAGGCAGTCTACCACCGCACCGGGGCCATCTGGCCGTTCACCGTGGTCGGCCGCCCGCCGCAAGAAGACACCAGCTTCGGCGAACTCATTCACGAGTTAACCGGCCCGGTCATCCCGACCGTACTGCCGGGCGTCCACGGCGTTCACGCGGTCGATGCCGCCGGCGTTCACCCGCTGCTGCTGGCCGTCGGCAGCGAGCGGTATGTGCCGTATGCGGTCGAGCGGCGCCCGCAGGAGTTGCTCACGATCGCCAACGCCATCCTCGGCCAGGGGCAACTGTCGCTGGCGAAGTACCTGTTCCTGGTGGCGAAGGAGGATAACCCGGAACTCGACATCCACGACATTCCGGCGTTCTTCCGGCACCTGTTGGAGCGTGCGGACTGGGCGCGGGATTTGCACTTCCACACGGCCACCACCATCGACACGCTCGACTACTCGGCGGGCGAGGGGCTGAACGCCGGGAGCAAGCTGGTGGTCGCGGCGGCGGGACCGAAGCGGCGGGAGTTGGGCACCGAAGTGCCGACCGGGTTGCGGCTGCCCGACGGCTTCACGACCGCTCGCGTCGCACTGCCCGGCATCTTGTGTGTGAGTGGGCCGAGGCACTCCGGGAGCGGCAGTTCGGAGTACGACGCCGCTCTGATTCGCTTGTCCGACGTGCTGGCCGGGTCACCGCTCGACGGCTTCCCGCTGGTCGTGCTGGTGGACGACGCCGAGTTCGCCGCCCGCACGTTGAACAACTGGCTGTGGGTGACGTTCACCCGGAGCAACCCGGCGACCGACGTGCTGGTGGCGGGTGGGAAGATGTGGCGGAAGCACTACGGCGGGGGCGGGCCGCTCGTCATCGACGCCCGGACGAAGCCGCACATGGCCCCGCCGCTGATCGAAGACCCGGCCGTCACGAAGCGGGTAGACGAACTGGCCGCCCGCGGCGGCCCGCTGAACGGATTGATCGGGTGACGGGTTGCATTTGTCAGCGGGGAAGACGCGAACTAGAGTTCGGGCGTGATAGAGCTGATGCCCGATCTCACACGCCGGTTTCGCCCATGTACCCGCTGCCCGCTGTTCTCGTCAACTGTGCCGACCCCACCCACGACCGTCGACGCGTCCCGAGCCGCGTGGGAGTGGTGGCAGGTCGGGCTGACCGTGCCGATCACCCTCCCGGACCACCTGCCGCCGTTGCGGGTGCTGTTGGTGCTGGACAACCTGGCCGGGCACAAGACGCCGGCGTTCGTGCGGTGGCTGTTCGCGCACGGGGTGATGCCCGTGTACACGCCGGTCGGCGGGTCGTGGCTGAACATGGTCGAGAGCATCCAGCGGGTGCTCAAACGTCGCGTGTTGGACGGAACGCACCCCACCAGCCCGTCGGACATCATCGCCCGCTTCGAGGCGGTCGCGAAGCACTGGAACGCGGCCCCGACACCGTTCGTGTGGGGCGGCAAGCGGGCCGCCCGGCGGAAGAGGCAACGGGAATGCCGGCACGCCGTCGGCGGGTCGGGGGCATGCACCCAGTGAGCGATCCGACGGCGTTATGGCCACGGACGAGGCAAGTGACCCACTCACTGGAGGAAGTCCTGGCGTCGGCCACTCGCTGAACTTCTCCAACCTGATGCCGTTCATGTGCCTATTCCTTGCTCCTTCGACAGTTGCTGGTAGCGATCCAACTCCTTAGGATCGAACTCAATCTCGGCGTCGATGAGTTCGTCCCGCATGTAGTGGCCCGGTTGTGTGTTGGACGAGTTCGTCACCCAAGTGAGGACGCGGGCACAGAACCTGTCGAACAGCCCATTTCGCTTGAGCGATGCCCGTTGCAGAAGGAACGCACCGACGCGGGCCTTGAGTTCCCGGACGTGGTCGCAGGCAGATTTCCAAAGTTTCCGCATGGCGTTCTCAGCCTCAGGGAAGTTGAGCCTTAGTGTTCCACGCGCGGGTCCGCACATGGGATCACCCGGCAGGGAATACCCTTCAAATGCGGAATGCCCTGCTCGCGATCAAGGAAATCCTCGTCGTCGCACGTAATCTGAGCATCGGAAAACTTCCACGCACTGGAGAGATGATCCTTCCCCTGTTTCGTTTCAGGCATCCACCAGCCGTGTGGCACCCGCACCAACTGTCGGGGCATGTCCTTGCGAATCTCCACCACCGCCTTCATTTTGCCAGCGCGGGTTTCAATTTCCGCCCAATCTCCCTCTTTCAGATCGAGATGACGCGCGTCTTCCTCGTGAATGAACATCTTGGGCAGGGGGCTGCGCTGACGCAATTCCGGTACGTGCCGCCCCCCCGTTTGAAAGTAGGCGTCTTCGCGAACACCCATGAACAGCGAGAGTGGAAACCGCTCATCCGGCTGCGGTGCCTCTCGATAATACGGCAGCGGATCGAAGCCTAAGTTCTCGAGAATGCTTGACGACAGCTCCACCTTGCCTGACGGCGTCGCGAACCCCGTCTTCTCATACTTCCGGAACGACGGCGTCGGCATGTAGATCCGGTACTTCTTGGCGAATTCCTCGAACGACATCCCTGTTTTCTGGAGGCGGTAGTCCAGCAGGCTCTCGACATCCTGCCAGGGGAAGTGGTCCGCGAACCCCATTCGCATGGCGAGCTGCCGCCAGAAATCGTAAACGTCGCGACACTCGCCTGGTGGCTCCATCGCCTTCTCGGAGACCTGGGCGAAGGGCATGACCCCGTAACCATCGAACAAGTGGGGCCGTTCAAGCCAACTATCGCCGGGAAGGATGTAATCGGCCAGCTGCGCGGTCGGCGTCTTGATGTGCTCGTGGACAACAACGAGATCCTGGTTCATGAATCCCCGGTAGATCATCTTCATGTTGGCAAAACCCATGAGCGTGTTGTTGCCCAGTGAGATGAACGCCTTCACGGGGTACGGCGTGCCCAGCGCCATGGCCCGAAAGACCGCCGACGGATTCGCCATGTAACTGCCGAAGACGAGGTTGGCGTACTTGCGGCCCCACACTCGCTGGGTCGGTTCCGCCAAGGGTGCCGTGCCGCGATAGGTGAACGCCGGATGTGTATCGGAACCGAGTTGTTTCGCCTTTTGCGAGTCCGACAAGGCGTCGTGGTTCTCGATGTCCGTTTCGCTGATGAATTCCGAGACGTAGCCGTTGAACACGTCTCCGCCGGGCACGTCCAGGTTACCCGTGATGGCACGAAGGGTGCAGTGCAAGCGGATCGCAGACGTGCTGGAGACCTGCTGATCGGTGATGGGCGTCCACGGAATCACGGCGGGCGAAGTGGTGGCGTACATCCGGGCCGCTTGGCGGATGAGTTCGGGACTCACCCCCGTGATCTTCGCGACGCGGTCGACCGGGTACTCGGCGACGCGCTGTTTCAGGGCCTCGAACCCCACCGTCCACTTGTCAACGAACGCGCGGTCGTAGAGGTTCTCCTCGATCAAGACGTGAAGCCAGCCCAGACACATGGCGGCATCGGTCCCGGCGCGGAGCGGGAGCCAGAGATCGGCACGTTCCGCGCTCTCGCTCTTCCGCGGGTCCAGCACGATGAGCTTGGCGCCCCGCTGCTGGGCGGCGCGAATGAGGTTGTAGAACGGCGTCCACGAGTGGCGCTTGGGGTTGTGCCCGAACAACACGATGCAGTTCGTGGCGAGGTAATCCGGCCAGGGGAACCAGCCGTAGACCATGCGATTAATGGCGGCGGTATTTCCGGCGCACATTGCTACGCCGCTGATCCAGTTGGGCGACCCCAGCAGGTTCATGAAGCGGCGTCCGGCACCGTACTCGACGGATGTATTCCACTGACTCGTCGATACGGCCAACGCCTCGGGCCCGAAACGCTCGACCACCTGCTTCAACCGGTGTGCGATGTCGTCCATCGCCTCGTCCCAGGTCACGCGTTGCCAGTTGCCCGAACCTCGCTCGCCGACGCGTTTGAGGGGGTGGAGCACGCGATCCGGATGAGCGAAAGTCTTGGGGGCGTAGACGCCCTTCATACAAATGTTGTCGCGGAGAATCGGAATGTCCGTTGCCTTGACCTTGATCACTCGCCCTTCGCGAACCTGTGCGGTGAGCAGGCAGCCTGCGTCGCAGCTGGCACAGACGACGGTCTTTTCAACTGTGGGGAGAGAAGTGGCCGTCACGGAATTGCTCTCATTGGTGGGGTGATTCGCGGCGCGACGGCGATCTTGCTATTTTTCTGCAGTTTGGTCACGCCGCGCGATCAGGCTCAACGGACGGTAACAGATTCGCTGTAAAGCGACCTGACCAAACCGTCTGCTTTTCCCGAGCTGATGGTATTCGATCGGTGAGGAGCGTGGTCGGGAATGGTTCGTAATCCGTCGCTTCCACCGGCGGCGGCTCGGATTCCAGCATCTTGCCGATGATCGCCTGGATCTCGGTTCGCTGCGGCTCGGGGGTCAGGTCGTTCAGCCGGCCGACGTCGATGGTCTTGACGAGGCTGTTCCGCACCTCGCACTTGTACTTGTCAAGTGCGGCAACGGGGGCCAAGCCGACCGACGAGTCGGGTGGCGGGGTATCGAACGGCAGCGTGCGAACCGGCTTCCAGCCGCTTGCGGGGGGTGAGGTGGGTGCTGGGCATCGGGCGTATTTGGGCGGGGTGAACGCCCAACTGTAGTGCAGAAATGGGCCGAGCGCACCCCACCGGCGACTCACCGCGACCACGGGCCGCGGCGGGCGGCCGCTCCCGGCACCGGCTCGCCGTAGTGCGCCCCGCGATAGCCGCTACTCCATCCGTTGTGCGGCGGCGTGCTGCGGTACATGTACCCCGGCCCGCCGATGGTCAGTTCGGGGTAGAAGTAGAACGGGCTGTTCACCGCCCCCAGCCCGACCGCCGGCTGCGGCCGCGGGGCGTACACCAGCGGGCGGGAGTAGACGACCGGCCCGGAGACGACGACCGGCTGCGAGTAGATGACCACCGGAGCCGGGGGAGTGGTTTGGGCGACGGCAGCGGAAGCGAGCGTGGCAGCGGCGGCCACGGCGAAGAGTCGGCGGAGCATCATGCGGAATCCGTTCGGGCCGGCGCGCCCGGACGGGCCACCTCACCCGCGCAAGCATACCCGACGGCGACCAGGGTTCAGACATGGCCACGGCCGATGGCACCAACCCGCACGGGCCGGTATTCTGAATCTTCCCCCCGACCCGTGTGGTCGTCATGTCTCACCCGCTCACCCGTGCTTTACAAGTCGTCACCGATTGGGCCTGGCCGCGGGCGTGCTACCTGTGTGGCGGGCGGATCGGCGACGACCGCTCCGTCTGCGTGTGTGGGGCGTGTGAGCCACAACTGACGACCGACCCGCACGCCGCCTGCCCACGGTGTTCCAGCAGCGTCGGCCCGCACACCGACAACGCCGGCGGGTGTGCCAAGTGTCGCACGTCCGCATTCCGATTCACCGGAGTCACCCGCCTCGGCGTGTACGACGGGCTGTTGCGGGAAGCGGTGCTGAAAATCAAGCAGCCGGGTGGCGACGGGTTGGCGGAAACGCTCGGTCGGGTGTTCGGATTGGCACGCGGGATGCTTTTACAATCGACCGCCGACGCGGTGGTCCCGGTGCCCTTACACTGGCGTCGGGCGTGGGACCGGAAGCACAATCAGGCGGATGGAATCGCTCGCGGGCTGGCGGCCGTACTCCGAGTGCCGGTGTGGCGGCGGGTGTTATGGCGGGTGAAACTCTCGCCCACGCAACCGGCCGGCAGTCGGGAACAGCGGTGGGCGAACGCCGCCGGGGCCTTCCGGGTGGCGCCGTGGGGACGACTGACGGGTGTGCGGGTTCTGCTGATCGACGACGTGCTGACGACTGGCGCGACTGCGGACGCGGCCGCTCATGCCCTTCGCAAGGCAGGTGCGGCGCAAGTCCATGTCGCCGTTCTCGCTCACCGATAAACCAACGGCGAAGTTCGACACCGCTGAGTTCACCTTCCCGCTCGGTTATTCGGTTTCCTCCGTGGGTGTGGCCGCCCGCCACGGCGAAATCTCACCGGGAACGAAAATTTCCTGATGTGTCGCTGCTCGCGACACGCTTAAATGATCTTCGGGCGTGTGCCGCCGTCGGATTCGGCGTACCGCCCGCCTCGTGGAGTCACCCGACATGCCCCGTTCCGTCCTCGCCTCGCTCGCCGCCGCCGTGTTGGTCAGTACCGTTGCCGCCCAGCCGATCACCGTCGTGTCGTCCCAGCCCGCCGCCAAAGTCGGCGTGGCCGCCTACTTCTCCGAGACGGAGAAGGACTTCGGCGTGACCGCCATGGGGCCGTCGCTCGTCCACTACTTCGCCATCACCAACACCAGCAAGCAGAAGGTGACGATGGGCGTGCCCCGCATCCAGTGCGGGTGCGTGGCCGCCCAACTGCTGAAGGGCGAACTGGCCCCCGGCGAGACCACCTACCTGGTGGCCCACATGAACACGCCCAAGATCCCCACCACCCAACTGAACGGCCCGAAGAGCGTGACGGTGAGCGTGCCGTTCACCTCGCCCACGTTCGAGGAGGTGGTGGTGACGGTGAAGTGCGTGTGCCGCACCGACCTGCTGTGGAGCACGTCCGACGGGGTGTCGTTCGGCACCGTGGCGAAGGGCAAGGGGGCCACCACCAAGATGGAAGTCACCCTGTTCAACCACCCGAGCTGGGAGGTCAAGGAGATCACCAGCAGCGGCGCGTACGTGAAGGCCGAGGCGAAGGTGGCGAAGAAGACGAGCAGCGCCGTCACCTACGAGATCACCTGCACCCTGGACGGCAAGTGCCCGGCCGGCAGTTGGATGTCCGACCTGACGGTGACGACCAACGCCCCCGGCATCGAGAAGATGCGGGTGCCGGTGACGGTGAGCGTGGAGCAGAAGATCGCCGCCACCCCCGGCGTGGCCGACCTGGGCGCGGTGGCGGTCGGCGGGGCGAAGAGCCTGGACGTGACGCTGACCGGCAAGGAGGCGTTCAAGGTGCTGGAGGTGAAGGGCGGCGACGCGACGGTGAGCGTGAAGGCGACCACCGACGGGTCGAAGATGCAGCACACGTTGAAGGTGGACCTGAAGGCGGACGCGGCCGGCGCCTTCAAGCGTGACATCACCATCAAGACGGACAGCAAGGACCAGCCGGAAGTGATCCTGCCGGTGAGCGCCACCGTGACGAAGTGACGGCGAGCAAAGTCGCTGCCCGCTCCGCGGGCGGTCCTCATTCCGCCCGCGGAGCGGGCAGCGACTTTCCGGCGTGCGGTGGCCGCCCTCCGGATCGATGACCCGACCGCCCCGAAGGGGCGGGTTCCAACAGCCCAGGCCGCAAGGCCTGGGTTTGTTCGTCGAGTGCGCACGGCCCTGAAGGGGCCGATTCATCCGCCGACCACACCGGATCGTCCGATCCGAGCGCATGACCCCCGACGCCGACGACCTGCGGCCAGAGTACGACTTCCACTACCTGAACGCGAAGCGGAACCGGTTTGCCAAGAGCATCACGAAAGGTGGACGGCTGGTGGTCCTCGACCCGGACCTCGCCGCTGCGTTCCCCACCGCGGAGGCGGTGAATGCCGCCCTGCGGGAGTACCTGCGGACGCACCAAATTGACTCCCCTCACATCGTCGAATCCGGCTCGTGATGTTTGATGCATGATCGGTGACGAAGTGAGGCGGGGCAGCGGGGTGAGG
>JANNDF010000725.1:0-2182 GCA_031387445.1 Planctomycetia bacterium | reverse complement strand
CGCTCTCGGCGAGAGCGGGCCACCCTACTCAATCCAACGTGTAGTCCGTGTTCGTGTCGTGCTCGTGGCGGATTTCGTCCACGTAGTCGGGCGTGCCCTTCGGCCCCCGCCACCCCTTCCGCCCTTCGCCGGCGTACAGCGCGTTCGCGGCGTTGAACACGATGCCGTTCGCCTGGCTCACGTTCTTGTAGGCGTGGACCACCCCAGGCGGGACGATGAGGGCGAACGCCGCACCGTCGCCCACGTCCTTCACCTCCTTGTGCCCGAACGTGGGCGAATCCTTCCGGGCGTCCCACAGGTAGACGCGGAACACTCCCGGCCCGATGAAGCAGAAGTAGTCGGCCTGTTCGACGTGCTCGTGCGGCCCGCGGCTGACGCCGGGGGTGGTCATCGACACGTAGGCCATCACCGGCCGGTACTCGGCCGGCACGTCGTCGTCGCGGAACAACTCCGCCAGCCACCCGCGGGCGTCGGCGAAGAAGGAGATCGGCTTCCAGATGACGCCGCTGATGGGGCCGGGCGTGAAGGGCATGTTTGTAACCTCGGGGGGCCGGCGGTAGGCACGCCGGCCGCGTCTCGTTACACTGTGCGTGTCGGCGCCCGGCCGGCAAGCCCCTCTCCGACCCGAGGTGCCGTAGTGTTCCGTTCACTCGCCGGCCTGCGCGTCGCGTCCGTCGCCTTCGCCGCCGACCCGCCCCCGTACCCGGCGACCGTCACCCTCACCCCGGTGACGGTGCAGGACGGCACGGCCGAGTGGGTGGTGGTCAAGATGGTGCCGGTGACCAAGACGGTCGAGGTCGAGGTGTTCAGGAACGGGCAGCGGGTGAAGGAACTGCAGACCGTCACCGAGTACGTGAGCGACCTGAAGGTGGTCCGCCGGCCGGTCAAGGAGTTGAACGCGTCCGGGGCGGACGGCAAGCGGCTGGCATCTGATGCGGTGGCGAAGCGGCTGGTCGGCGACGCGGTGGTGGTCATGTTCACCGGCGAACTCGCCCCAGAACTGCGGAAGGCGTTCAAGGACGGCACCGTGTTCCTCGACCAGACCCCGCCCAAACCCGAGAAGTGAGACCCCCGAGGACGTGCCCATGCGCCTGCTCTTTTCCGCCGCGGTTGCCCTGCTGTCAGCCTGTGCCGTGCGCGCCGACGACCCGCCGAAGGGCGGGGGCACGGTGCAGATGCTCATCGCCAAGGTGGAGGGCGACAAACTGGTCACGTCCACCACCTCGCAGGTTCAGCGGCAGGTGACGGTGACCGACAAGGAGGGGGCGAAGACGATCACCATCACCGAGACGAACGTCACCAGCACGGCCCGCGATTTGAAGTACCTGAAGGCCACCGACATCGACGACAAGGAGGTGTCGGCGGCGGACTTCAAAGACCGGCTGAAGGACGGCGGGCTGGTGGTGTTCCTGAACACCCCACTCGACCCCACCTGGAAGGCGAAGATGAAGAAGGGGGTGCTCTTCGTCGAGTACACCGCCCCGAAAGAGGAGAAGAAAGAGGAGAAGAAGCTCGAAGAGAAGAAGTAGTGTTCTGCTCGCTCCGCGAGCGGTCTTCGGAACCCGTTCGCGGAGCGAGCAGAACACTATCGACCACGGACCCCGTCACCCACCGCCCGGAGTTGCCCATGACCCGCCGCCTGTTCGCTCTCGCCGCCGCCGCACTGTCCGTCGGCGTGGCCGCCGCCGCCCCGGTGCCCAAGACCACACCAGCCCCGGCGCCCAAGGCGCCCGCCACGCTCACCCTGGCGTCCGCCAAGATGAACGGCCAGTTCATTCAGATCACCCGCTCGGTGGACGTGACCGAGTACATCTCCGTGCAGGAGGTGATCGAGCAGAACGGCCAGCAGGTGACGATCACCAAAGCGGTCCCGCGGATGAAGCAAGTGCAGCAGACGTACCAGATGACGCTGCAAGGCACGAAGGCGAGCACCTCCGACGGCAAAGAGATTTCGGACGACGACCTGGCGAAGAAGTTGGGCGACGGGGCGGCGGTGGTGCAGGCCCCGGCCAACCTGGACCCGGAGTGGAAGAAGTTGTTCGCCGACGACGTGATCTTCCTCGAGCCGAAGGTGGTCGCCCGGCCGGGTGGGGTTGGGGTCGGTGGCGGCATCGGGGTGGCGCCGAGCGGCCCGGCACTCGTGCCCATTCAGGCGGTGCCGGTGCAGGTCATCGAAGCCGTC
>JANNDF010000707.1:0-10470 GCA_031387445.1 Planctomycetia bacterium | reverse complement strand
GTCGCGGTTCTCTCTCTTGTGGACCTACTTCTTGAACGCCGGGTGGGTTGGGTCACCACGGCTGAGCAGGTACGCCAACAAGTCCAACACTTCGACCTCGTTCAGCGGGTCGATCAGCTTGCCCGGCATGAGCGACGTGGCCGACGACTTGTTCGTGTCGATGTCGGCCTTCGCCACCTCCACCACCTTCGTCGAATCCTCGGGGTCGGTCACGACGATCAACTTGCCGTCCACCTCAGACACGATCCGTCCGGTGATCGTCTTCCCGCCCTTCGTCTCGATGACCGCCGCTTTGTACTGGTCCGAGATCACTTTGCTCGGCTCGACGATCGCCTCGGCCAAATCCTTCAGGGCGAACCGACCAGCGAGTTGGGTGAGGTCCGGGCCGGTCGCCCCGCCGTCGCCGCCGAAGCGATGGCACACCACGCACCGGGCGGCGGCATACGCCTTCTCGCCGTTCTTGAAGTTCCGCCCCGATTTCAGCTTCGCTTCCAGTGCCGTGAGGTCAGCGGTCGTCCACTCCTTGCCGGGGCCGGTCGGCTTGGGGAGGGTCGCCGGGACGAACGACGGACGCAACAGGGCCGCCTCGACGTCTCGCCGTTCGGCTTCAGTCATCTTGCCGAACGCATCGAGTTCGATGTTCCTGAGGAACTTTCCGTAGCTCGCCCCACCGCTCTTCCCCTGTGCCTCTTTCAGGAAAGCGTACCACACCTTCCACCGCTCCAGGTTCCACCCCACCGTCGCGTTCCGCAGGGTGAACAGGTAGCTGAGCTTCTGCTGGTCGGCGGCGTTCTTGATGACGCTCGCCACGCTGCCGCCGTACCCGCGATTCCGCAGGATCAGTTCATCAAGCCCCTCCATCGTCAGCGGTTTGCTCGGCTTGGCCATCTCCGCCGTCACCTTCTCAACGATTGTCGGCGACTTGAGGTAGACGAGCACTTGGGCCAACTCGCGGTTCACGAGGTCGGACTTCGACGGGAACAGCGAGTCGAGCTTCTTCACCAGCGTTTCGGCGACTTCCTTGGACGGCTCGCCGGTGCGGGTGAAGGTCACCTGGTACGCGCGGAGCAGGTCGAGTTGGAGCGACTCGGTTTGCAACCGATCGAGGTCGAGGGTGCCGAGTGCGGCGAGGATTGCCCCCTGATCCGCCTTGCCCCCCTGGTGGGCGAAGGCGATGGCCCCGTTGATGGTGCTGCCGACTGTGTGGTCCGTGAACACCTTTCCTTTCCAATCGGCGACCGGCTGGTGTTCGAGCGCCACCCGCGCGGAATAACGAATGACGCGGTCCTCGTGGTGCAAGAAGGGCAGGAGGAAGTCCACCGCCCCCTTGGCATCTTTCGCCGGCTGGTGGTACGCCTCGATTTCCTTCAGTCTCTTCCGTGCCGGCGTGTCGTCCGTCCGGGCATCGGCCTTCTCGGTGCTCTCCTTGCCGGTGTACGTCACGCGGAACAGTTCGCTGCCGGTGCCGCGGCCGCCGATGGTGAAGTACATCGCCCCGTCAGTCGGGTTGATGACCACGTCCGTGAGCGGCAGCGGGGTGCGACTGAGGAACTCTTCCTTCATCGCCTTGTACGTCGCCCCGCTCGGTTCGGTGTGGATGGCGTACATGGTGCCGAACGTCCAGTCGCAGATGAACAGCGCCTTCTGGTACTTGGCCGGGAACTTCGCCCCGTACCCGAAGTCCACCCCCACCGGCGAGCCGGGGCCGATGTCCACCGCCGCCGGCAGGCTGTCCGGGTAGTACGCCGGCCACTTACCGGTGCCCGAGCGCCAGCCGAGTTCGCTCCCGCTGGTGGCGTGGTTCACCCGCGTCGGGCGATACCACGGCATGCCGTAGTCCCACTCCATGTCGGCGTCGTACACGAACATCTCGCCGTCGGCGTTGAAGGCGAAGTCGTACGGGTTGCGGTAGCCGCTGGTGAAGATCTCCCACGACTTGCCGTCGAAATCGGTCTTCGCCACGTACCCGCCGGGGGCGAGGATGCCGACCGCGTGACCGCCGGCGTCCCACTGCCGCGGCAGGATGTGGTCTTCGGCCCAGTTCTTCGGCACGCGGCTGCTGGCGAAGTCCTTCGGCGGCTTGGTGTGGTTGCCGCAGATGACGTACAGCGACTTGCCGTCTGGCGCCAGCCGCACGGCGTGCGGGCCGTGCTCCCCGCCGCCGTCGAGCGCCTTCAACTTCTCGACCTTGTCGAGCGTGTCGTCGTTCTTGCTGCTGGTCACGCGGTACAGCCCGCTACCCGGCCCGCCGTTGCACACCACGTACAGCACACCCTTGTGCCACAACAGCCCCTGGGCACCGCTCACCTTCGCCGGGATCTTCTCCACCTTCGTTTCGTCGGTGCTGCCGATCTTCGGCGGGGTGATTCGCACCAGCCCTTTGTCGCCCTGGTCGGACGCGATCAGCCGGCCCTTGTCATCAGCGGTGATGTTCACCCACGACCCGAGTTCCTTCGCAGGCACGGTGAACAGTTTCTCCACCTGGAAGCCCGGCAGCACCACGAACGTGTTCGCCAGGATCTTCGACCCGCCGACCTGTGCCCCGTCGCCGTCGAGCACCTTCCCCCACGGCCCGTCGCCGTACTTGGCCACCTGCCGCGCCTTCGCCCCGTCCTTGTCGCCCCGCTTACCGGTCGCCGTCCAGGTGGCGTCCGTCGCCACGCTCACCTCGGCCTTGTCCGTCACCAGTTGCAGGACGAACCCGCCGGTGGCGCCTTCGTTCGTCACCTCCACCTCGATCAGGTTATCGCCGGCCGCCAGTTTCACGTCCGCTTCCACGGCCTGTTGCCACTCGGTGCTGGCTGCCACTTGCTTGCCGTTCACGAACAGCACGAACGTGTTGTCGCACGTCACCCGCACGCGGGCTTCTTTCGCCCCGTTCGCCGCGAACGTCTTGCTCAGGCAGTACGGTTTCTTGATGTCGGCCCCCCAGATCCACCCGGTCGCGGGGGCGGCGGCGAACCGCTTCGGCCACTCGGCGGTTGTTGGCTTCGGCCGTTCCACCGGTACGGCATCCTTCAACACCGTGGGGGCCAGTTCGGGCTTCTGGGTGAACACATCGGCCGCAGGCAAGGCCACTGCCGACAGAATAAGGGCAGTGAACACACGAACGGAACGCATGGGAAAAGTGCTCGGGTGGAGGGCGGAGGGCACAGGTTGAGTGTCCGAAGTCGGCGCAGATCGGTCAAGTCACCCCGGGACGAGTTTCGTCCGGGGTGTAGCTTTCTCACCCGACCTGAATCGACCGGCAGAATCAGCCGTTTCACCTGCGTTGGCAGCACATTTCACATCTCAGCCGTTGCCCGAATCGCCTGCGTGTCGCATGTTTCGAGCGAATATACGGCCGACGCCGCAGGGTCAAAAATGTCCACTCGCTCTCGCCCCATTGTGTCCGAATCGTCTCGCATGCTCCCTCCTTTGAACGGCCCTGCCACCACCACCTGCCACCACATCCCATACCACCTGCCACCGACCCCGATGCCACCGCCACGATCATCGGCGACGGTGCAAGTGGACGGGTACGACATCCTCGACCACTTGGGGGTCGGCGGGATGGGGGTGGTGTACCGGGCACGCCACCGCCAACTGAACCGCATCGTCGCCCTGAAGGTACTCGGCTGGGACTGCTCGGCCGACCTGGACTCGCACCGCCGTTTCCAGACCGAAGCGGAGGCGGTCGCCCGCCTGCAACACCCGAACATCATCCAGGTGTTCGACGTGGGGGCGTTCACCGAGCCGAACGGCGGTCGCCCGTGGCCGTACCTGTCGCTGGAGTACGTGGACGGCGGCAGCCTGTACCGACAGACGCTCACCCCGCAGGACCCACGGCCGGTGGCACTCCTGTTGGAGAAGGTGGCACGGGCCGCCCACGCCGCCCACCAGGTGGGGGTGGTTCACCGGGACTTGAAACCGGCAAACGTTCTGCTCACCAGTGAGGGTGAACCGAAGATCGCCGACTTCGGCCTGGCCAAGCAGATCGACCACCGGCGGGACGAACGGGGCGGGTTCCTGACGCAGGACGGCACCGCCGTCGGCACCCCGGAGTACATGGCGCCGGAGCAGGTGGACGGCGACCCCGCCACCCCCGCGTTCGACATCTACTCGGTCGGCGTGATGCTGTACGAGTTGCTCACCGCCCGTCAGCCGTTCAAAGGCCTGACCGTCACCGAAACGATGCTGCTGGTGAAATACCAGGAGCCGGTCCCGCCCTCCCGCCTGCGGCCGAGCTTGCCGCGCGACCTGGAAACCATCTGCCTGAAGTGCCTGGCGAAAGCCCCGGCCGCCCGCTACGCCACCGCCGAGGCGCTGGCCGACGACCTGGCCCGCTGGCTGTCCGGCCGGCCGATCCTCGCCCGCCCGGTCAGTCGCGTCGAGCGGCTCGGCCGGTGGGCCAAGCGGAACCCGTCACTCGCCACGATTTCAGCAGTGGCCATCATGCTGGCGGTGGCCGGGGTGAGCGGGGTGACGTGGAAGTGGCGGGAGGCCGAGCGGAACGCCAAGTTGGCCGAGGCCAAGGCGCAAGAGGCCGACGACCGCCGGCAGGACGAGCAGTGGGAGCTGTACCGCGGGTGCCTGGCCGTCGTGTCGGCCGACCTGCGGATGAACACCCTCAGTTCCACCCGCGAAACGCTGCTGCGAGCTCCCGAGCAGTATCGCGGGTGGGAGTGGCGGCACTCTTACGGCCAACTGGACGTGTCACGTGAGGTGTACCCGATCCCGGCCGACATCGCCCACGGGCCGACGGTCGGTCCCGGAGGCCTCTTGTGTCAGAACATCGCCGACGGCATTTGGGTGTGGGACGCGGCCGTGCGGAAGCACGTGAACACCATTCAGACCAGTGATTTTTGGGCCGTCTCGCCCGACGGCCGCACATACCTGCGGCGGGTGTCTGACCGCACCGTGGCAGTCGGCCCGACGGTCGGGCCGGCGGCGGAAGTGCACCTGCACGACGACGAGGACGTGATCGGGTACACGTTCTCGAAAAGCGGCCACCGGCTGATGCTGATCACCCGCCGCACCTGCCAAGTGTGGGACACGGCCACCGGCAAGGCGGTCGGCGGACGGCACCAGAATTTGCTGCCGAAGCAGGGAACGCCCGGCCTGTCCGGGCTGTCCGCCGACGGCAAACTGGCGGCCATGAACTACACCATCACTGGTGACACCGAGGTGTGGGAGGTGGAAACCGGCCGGGTGCGGTTCACCCTGAAGGACCTGCAAAACCTGTTCATGGTGCGGTTCAATCCGGAGACGACCCGCCTGCTGGTGAACGAGGCGTACCCGTCGAACAAGGTGAAGCTGTGGGATGCCCGCACCGGCGAGCCAGCGGGGGTGATCCAGGGGCACACCAACAACATCAATGACCTGGCGTTCAGTCCGGACGGCACGCGAATCGCCACCGCCTCCCGAGACAAGACGGCCCGCGTGTGGGAGGCGGCTTCCGGTCGCCACATCGCCACCCTCCGCGGGCACACGAGCGAGGTGTTCTCGGTCGCGTTCAGCCCGGACGGCTCGCGGCTGGTGTCGGCCAGCGAGGACCGCACACTCCGCACATGGGAGGTGCCGTCCGGCCAGGAGTTGGGCGTCCACCGCGGGCACTCGCGGGCGGTGGCGGGCGCGACGTTCCTGAACAACGATACCGTGGTGAGTGTGGGCAAAGACAGCACCCTGCGGTACTGGGACGCCCGGCCGGGCACCGGCAGCGGGCTGTGGACCGGGCACACCGAGTTCGTGTACGCCGTCGCCTACCACCCGGACGGCAGGCACGTGGTGTCCGGCTCGTGGGACGGTACCGCCCGCGTGTGGGACTCGCGCGGTCAGGAGGTGCGGCGGTTCGACCAGCCGCACAAGGAGCGGGTGTGCGGGGTGGCGGTCAACCCGACGGGCAAGTGGGTGGCGACTGTGAGTTGGGGCGACAACGTCCACCTGTGGGATTTCGCCACCGGCCAGAAGTTGCACACGTGGGAGCGGGAGACGCATTACTGGAAGACCGGCCGGGTGGCCTTCCACCCGACCGCCGACCTGCTGGCCGCGTGTGGCGGGCGCCCCGTCGTGAGCGTGCTCAACCCCGCCACGCGGAAAGAGGTGGTCGCCCTCGACACCGCCGCCGATGCCGTCCGCGACGTGACCTTCAGCCCGGACGGCAAATGGCTGGCCGCGACCGGCGACTCGGACAAGACGGTGCACGTGTGGGAGGTGGCCACCTGGAAGAAGGTGGCGACGCTGACCGGCGCGAAGGACGCCTACTACGCCGCCGCCTTCAGCCCGGACAGCCGCACGCTGGCGGCCGGGGCGTTGGACGGCGACGTGTTCCTGTGGGCCACCGGCACGTGGGATCACCGGGCCACACTGCCGCACGGGGTGAAGGTGTACGGGCTGGCGTTCACCCCGGACAGCCTGCGGCTGGCGTGCGGGACTGCCGACAACACCGTCCGCGTGTGGGACACCACCCGCCGCGAGCAGGTGGCCGAACTCCGCGGGCACACCGACTACGTGCACGGCCTCGCCTTCAGCCCGGACGGCCGGCGGCTGGTGACGGCGTCTGGCGACATGACGCTCCGAGCCTGGGACGCGCCACAGCCGAAGCCGTAGGTCCGGCTGTGCCGGACTCTTTCTGCGTCCGGCACAGCCGGACCTCCCTTCACCCACAGAGCCACCGCATGAACGACTCGACCGTCGGCCACTTCCACCGCTCGGCCGCACGGAACGTGAGAAAACAGACCACCAGGCACGGCGGCACCAATACCACCGCCAGCCACGCCGGCATCGCCTGCCGCCAGAACTCCGTCGAGTCGTCGCCCACGATCAGCCCGTACACCCAGAGCGGCCACAGGTGCAGAACGTGGTGCAACAGGTACACACTGAGCGAGTGGCGGCTCATCGTCCCTGCCACCGAAGTGACTGCCGGCCACTTCGCCAACCCGTTCCGCCGGTCCACCCACTCGTGCAGCAGCGCGAACCCGAGCAGCGCCCCGCCAAGCGTGCCGCACACGTACTCCGGCGACGCCGGGAACATCGTCCAGCCGGTCAGCACCCGCGTGGACACCGGCGCCGGCGAGAACCGATACCCCACCTCCATCACCAGTGCGACGACCAGGAACGCCACACCGGCAATGGCCAGCGGCTTCACGGGCACCTCCGCACCGTCGTCGCGGAACATCACCCGCCCGGCGAGGTAACCGACGATCGGAAACGCCGCCCACGGGAAAAGCGGGAAGTACCCGGTGGCCAGGTAGCCGACGGTCACGTCGGCCGCGGTCCAGTCGCACTGGAAATAGCCTTCTTGCCAGTGCGACAGGTAATCGGCCTCGGCCCGGAGGAACGGGCTGAGCGCGACGAACATGCCGGCGATGGTGGCGAGCACCACCGGCGGCAGGTTCCGCCCGACGCCCAGGAACACCAGGGCGGTGCCGATCATGGTCAGCACGTCCCAGTTGAAGGTGTCTTCGGGCAGCCAGACCAGCACGTTGAACGCGAACCCGAGGGCGAACAGGAACAGCCCGCGGCGGACGGCCGTGCGGGTGACGGCGTCGTCGGGGGTGCCCTTCCCTTCCTGCGCCCGAACCCAGAGGCGGAAACTGAGGCCGGCGAGCAAGGCGAACAGCGGCGCGCCGAACCCGGCCGGCGCCCACCCCACCCCGGACAAATTCTCGGTGAAGTGGACGATCACCATGAGCACGATGGCCACCGCCCGTAACAGGTCGATGGAGGGGTACCGCATCGCCTACTCCCCCGCCGTCAGGATGCTGAACAGCGACAGCACCAGTTGCGCCGCCAGCATGATGATGATGACCATCTCCAGGATGTACCCCTTGCGGGCCATCTTGTAGTCAGCCGCCTTCCCCCCAAGTGTGTCGTAGATCCGCTCGAACACTTCGAGTTGCTCTTGCAGCATCTCCACCCGGTGCCGCTGCCGCAGCCGCTCGCGGAGGCGCTCGCTCACCTGGCTGGCCAGCGTCGGCGGGTACACGTGCGGGGTCAGCACGTACGGGAGCACGCGGGTGAGCCGCGCCCGCAGGCCGAGCAGTTGAACGAACCGCTGCGCCAGCCGCGTGTGCTGGCGGGCGGCCTTGGCGTCGAAGTCGAACGCGGGGCCGGCGTCGGCTTCCAACTCCGGCCACAGTTCGCCTAGCCGTGTTTCCGTCTCACGGAGTTCAGCCTCGTAGTGTGCCACTTCGGCCAACACCGCCTCGAGCGCGGGCAGCCGGCCGGCCGGGGCGATGACCGCCGCCCGCCCGACGCCCCACACGAGCACCGCCCCCTGAAACGTGATCGTCTGCACGGCGGTCGGGTTGATCGCCGCCACCCACTCCCGCGCCCGCTCGCACCAGTCGGCTTCGTCCGGCTGGTCGCACGGGATGGAGAGCAGTTCGAGGGCGGGCATCTGCTTCACCCCCGGTGGCAGTGACACGGCCCGGCGGTTGAGCGCCGGCGGCAGTTCGCCGATCAGTTTGTGCTCGGACGAGCGGTCGGTCACGAACGCGACCGGGTGAATGGCCGTGCCGTCCGGCCAGGGGTGCGAGCGGGTAGAACCGTTGACGGACAGGGGCGGGGCGGTCATGCGGGCACTCCGGCGCGGTCGGCCATGAGCGCGACGAGCCAGTGGGCGACGTACTCGGCCGAGTCGAGCACGCCGTTCAGGGTGGAGTCGAACAGGTAGTCGCCGACGACGAACAGGTGCGGGTGGCCCGCCGGGTCCGGGCGGTGGCGGCGGTCGAGCGACCGCGGGTTCAACCCGCCGGGGAGTGCGTTCACGGCACCGATCCAGTGGTGCACCCGCGATTCGACGGCCAAGTATCGCCCGGCCGCGAGATCGTCCGGCAGCGCGGCCAAGGCGGCGTGAACCAACTCGTCGTCGGTCAGGCGGTCCATCGCCTTCGCCGCGTCCCCGCCGATCAGCCAGCCGAGCACCGCCTGATTCGTGCCGGGGTTGCGGCTCGACTCGTCGTACAGGCAGCACCCGCCGAAGGCGTCGAGCATCAGGTACGAGCCGGCGAGCTTGCCCCGCCAGAAGTGCTCTTCAAACGCCACTGTCACCCGCAGGTAGTCCGCCGGGTGGTTGTAGTCGGCGTGGTGGGCGGCCATCGCCGCGGCCAGTCGGTCGTCGGTATACTGCACCTTCCCGATGGCGTCGTGCGGCAGGGCGATGACCACCGCATCGAAGGCGGAAACCTGCTCGCGACCGTCACTCTCCGTTGTCACTGACAGCCGGCCGTCAGTGGTTCGCCCGACCGACAGCACGCGGTGGTTCAGCTTCACGTCGGCGGCCAGACGGCGGGCCAACTCACTCGGCAGCGCCTCGTTCCCGCCGGCGATGCCGTACAGCCCCATGTAGGCCGGGTCGTTCATCAGGTAGTTGTGCAGGCCGTAGGCGACACTCGTCTGGCTCGGCTCGGCGGCCAGGTCGGAGTGGATGAACTGCTCGACGTACTGGCGAGCGGCGGGTGACGGGATCGACCGGAGCAACTCGTCGAACCCCGTCCGCACCAGCGGGTCGGGCACGCCCTCACTGTCGGACTGATAAAACTCGTGCGGGGTGATGGCGTCTTTCGCCCGGCGGTCGAACGCCAAGAGCGCTTCCGCCGCCGGTGGGCCGAAATTGTCACGCAGGTCGTCCACGTTGGCAATCTTCTTCCCGCCGACCACCGCCGACGCCCCCTCCATGCGGTTGATCGGCAGGCCGAGTTCCTCCACCAGTTCCTTCAGCGGGTCGTCGTCGTGATGCGAATAGTCGTACAACTCGGCGGCGCCGGCCTCGTAGGTGGCGGGCACCCGGCCAAATCCGGGGGTGAGAATCTTCCCGCCCACTCGCTGAGAAGCCTCGTACACGGTGACGCGGAGCGGGTCGTTCGCCCACTTTTCCAGGGCGTAGGCGGTCATCAGCCCGCCGGGGCCGCCGCCGACGATTGCGATCTGCCACCGCGGCATGGGCGAACTACGTGGGGAACGAGCCTGAACTGAGTCTGTAACGCCCGCCGCCCGGTTCCCGCCGTGGGGGTGAAATGAGAAAACCCCAGCCGGGTCACGGCTGGGGTCGGGTGTTCACCGCGCAATGTGCTGCCCACTGTCAGGCGGAGATGTTCTTCCGCCCGGTGATCATCAGGAACGCGACGAGCACGAGCACCCCGCCGACGATGGACATGATCCACCCCGGCCACATGGTGCTGACGGAGGCGTCGGAGTTCCACGTCGGCCAGATGAACGACGAGATCAGCCCGCCGACGAACGCGCCGACGATGCCGAGCACGATGGTCATGATCCAGCCGAAGTTCTGGCGGCCGGGCACCAGGGCGCGGGCGATGACGCCGACGATCAGGCCCGTAATGATCCAACTGAGGAGCGCGAGCATGGGGATGTTCTCCGGTAGGGGTTGGCCGAATGCTCGGCCGTACCGATCCACAACAGCAACTGCCGGGCCAAACCCGTGCGGTCGTGGTCTGCTCGCTCCGCGAGCGGTCCTAATTTCCGCTCGCG
>JANNDF010001147.1:0-1145 GCA_031387445.1 Planctomycetia bacterium | reverse complement strand
CCTCGCGGCGTTCTTCTCGCGGGTCGTCCGCAAGGAACACCGCCCGCCGACCACGAACCCGAACAACAACGACAACCGCGTGCAGGTGATCTACACGAAGACCAGCGGCACGCTGAACAACAAGCGGACGAACAAGCCCGCCGCGTTCAAGCCGCTCGACGCCGAGCCGATGGAGATGGGCGAGGAAGACCCGCGCGTTCGGCTCGCCGACTGGATGACCGACGCGAAGAACCCGTTCTTCGCCAAGACCGTGGCGAACCGCTACTGGGCGCACTTCTTCGGCCGTGGGATCGTGGACCCGCTCGACGACATGCGGGTGACCAACCCGCCGAGCAACCCGGAGTTGCTCGACGCCCTGGCGAAGAACCTCGTGGACAACAAGTACAGCCTGAAGGCGCTCATCAAGACGATCTGCAAGAGCCGCACGTACCAACTGTCGGCCGTGCCGAACGAGTGGAACAAGCACGACAAGCAGGCCTACGCCCGCTACTACCCGAAGCGGCTGCAAGCGGAAGTGCTGCTCGACGCGGTGAACCAGGTGACGGACTCGCCGACCACCTTCGGCGGGCTGCCGAAGGACCGCAATGGTCCGCGGCGTGCCCTGCAACTGCCGGACGAGTCGTTCAGCAGCTACTTCCTGGACGTGTTCGGCCGCCCACAGCGGATCAGCGCCTGCGAGTGCGAGCGGGTGAGCGAAGCCAACCTGGCGCAGGCGCTGCACCTGTTGAACAGCGACGAGGTGCAGGGGAAGGTGACGAACGGCGGGCGGATCGCGGCGCTGGCGAAAGCCGACGACAAGCGGACCGACGCCGAGAAGGTGGAGGACATCTTCCTCTGGGCGTTCGGCCGCAAGCCGACGGAGAACGACCTGAAGGTGTCGCTGGCGCATATCGCCAAGCACGAGAAGAACAAGCGGACGGCCTACGAGAACATCCTGTGGGCGCTCCTGAACACGAAGGAGTTCCAATTCAACCAGTAGACGGGTGGACCCCGGCAGTCATGCCGGGGGTGGAATCACCCCGACCCCTACCCCCGCCATGACTGCCGGGGTTCACCCGCCCACTTGTAACACTTTCAATCGCCTCCTGATCGCGCAAGCGCCGACCCCTCTGCTGTTCGGATAGCCGAGGTCCGCCGGAAGCCCG
>JANNDF010000581.1:0-5181 GCA_031387445.1 Planctomycetia bacterium | reverse complement strand
GAGCGCGAGTTCGCTCGGCGGTGCCTCGCGGCTAACCCCGTTCAAAAATCGCTTCTCGACCCACCTGTGGAACGCCCAACCGGTTGCCAGTGCCGCCACCACGCATACCGGGATTGTCACGCACAGCGTTGTCGTCGGGCTGGTGAACCCGAGCGCCACGGCCAGGCGACTGAGCAGATACACCACCGGCCCGTGAACGAGGTAGAGGCTGTAGCAGCGCTCGCCGCACCACCGCAGCGGCAAGAGAACCCGCCACTTCGACGTGATCGCATCGAGCGGTTCGAGCAGGCCGATCACGAAGGCGGCGGCGAACGCGGCGGTCAGTTGAGCGGGCACGCCCTGTGCGAAGGTGCTCCAGTCGGGCACCGACCGGGCGGCCCACACGGTCGCGGCGAGCAACCCCACGTCGATCAGCCGGCGGGCGAACGGCGTGGCGTAGTTGCGGCGGTAGTAGACGGCGATGCCGGCGGCGAACGCCAGCCACGGCCCGCCGAAGAAGAAGCCGTCGGTGGAGAACGGCAGCTTCACCACGTCGGCCACGATCAGGAACACCGCCACACTGACGACCGCCACCGCTGCGAACAGCCGCCGCGGGGCGAGCAGCACCATCAGCCCGCACAGCAGGTAGAACTGCTCCTCGTAACAGAGCGTCCAGACGGCCCACTGGTAGTAGTCCTTCGGCGGGCCGACGACGTGCCACCGCCACTCTTCCGTGAGCGTGATCGACCCGACCCACGACCACGCCGACACGTCCGCCGGGTGCGTGGGGGAGAGGTCGAGCGGCACGCCGAGGAGCGTGCCGAACCAAGCGAGCGGCAGGTGCAACAGGGCGGTGCCGAAGAGGAACACCCAGAGCGGCGGGTAGATGCGGCGGAAGCGTCGGAGGAAGAAGCGGCCGGCCGGGTGCGGGCGGCGGCGGGCGGAATCGGCGGCGGCGGCGATGCAATACCCGCTGATGACGAAGAACACCGGCACGCCGGTCCAGAAGTGGGCGAGCGGGCGGAGCAGGTGCCCGACGGCGGCGTCGATGGTGTCCGGTTCGGCGGCCGGCAACTCGAAGTTGGTCAGGTACGCGGCGTGGAACAGCACCACCATCAGGCACGCCAGCCCGCGCCAGGCGTCGAGCGTGTCGTACCGCGGGTTTCGCGGCGGGGGCAGAGCGTCGGCCGGAGCAAACATGAAGATTGTTTAGCACACTCCGATTCGCGCTGACGCCGGCGGCGATTCACGCTATCATCACTAGTGGTATTTCCGGAGGTGAACCGTGGCACGCAAATTGATCGCCGGCGGGTTGGTGGTGGCCGCCCTGCTCGCGGGGCTGGCGGGAGTGTCGGCGTGTGTGATCGCTGCCGATCACTCCGCCCGCGTGCCTGCTCCAGGCCGGTCGGCCGCCGAACACACGGCCAAGCCGACCGACGCCGACGCCGCCATTGACCTGACCGACTGGCAGGAAACCCGCGTCACCATGTCGGGGTCGAGCACCATTCCGAAACCGCCCCGCCGCTGATGAGCGAACCCGCCGAACCCCTCCCCGTCGCCCGGTGGCTCCGCACCGGCGGGGAGGGGTTGCTCGTCTCCCTGGCCACCCTTTCGGCGTGGCCGTTCGCCAGCGTCGAACCGTTCTGGGAACACCTGCTCACCGTCGGTGTCGGGTTGCTCGTCGCCCTCTGGACCGCACACGCCGTTCTCACCCGCCGGTTCACTTTCCGCTTCGACCTCGTCTCGCTCGCCCTCGCCGGCCTGCTCCTGTTGACCGCTGTTCAACTGGTGCCGTTGCCGCTCGGTGTGGTGAAGGTCGTTTCCCCCGGCCGGGCCGAGTGGCACGAGTCGTTCATCCCCGAACGCCTCGAACGGCTGCCCGGCGAACCCGACACCCCGCGGCCGACCGCCCTCCCGCTCAGCGTCAGCCCGCACCACACCCGCACGCTCGTCGCCCGCCTGCTGGTGCTGTTCGCCGTGTACGCGGCGGCGCGCAACTGGCTGGCCGACTACGACACCCGCCGGCGGTTCGCCTGGGCCGCAGCCCTCAACGGCGTGTTTCTCGCGATCCTGGCTCTCGGCCAATTCTTCTCGTCCCCGCCGGGTGTCGCCTACTGGTCGATGGAGGTCGGCGGGTCGCTGTTCGGCCCGTTCGTCTGCCGCAACCACTACCCGGACCACCTGGCGTTCGGCATCGGCGGGGCGATCACTTTGCTCCACCGCAAGAAGGGCGAACGCCCACCGGCCGGCAGGGCGTGGCGAACGCGACTGCTGGGATTGCTCGACATCTTCGACCGCCCGGCCTCGCTCTTCGCCGCGTTCGCCCTGGGGTTGATGCTTGCGAGCATCCCGTTCTCGCAATCGCGGGGCGGGGTGGCGGCGGTGGCGGTGGCGGGCGTGGGGGTGGCGGTGCTGGTCGGGTGGGGGCGAAACGGCGTCAGCGTGGCCGTGGGCGTGGCGGCGGTGGTGGCCGTGGGACTGGTCCTGTGGCTGGGCGTCGAGCCGATCACCGAACGATTCCGCGACGACGGGCACACCCTGGACGACCGGACGCCACTCTGGTCTTCGGGCAGCAATCAACTGCCGGGCGTGTGGCTGTTCGGCGGCGGTGGTGGCACGTTCCAATCCGTCGAACCACTCGGCCGCATCACGCAGCCGACGAACGTGTCGAACGACCACGCGCACAACGAATACCTGGAAGCGATCATCGAAGGCGGGGTGATCCGGCTGGCGCTCACACTGCTGCTGGCCGTCGGCGTGCCGGTGTCGCTCGCCCGTGGGTACCGAAATCTGCGGGGGCGATCCGCCGGCGCGTTCGCCGTCGGGGTGGGGTTCGCGGTGGTGGTGCTGGCCGTGCATTCGGCCGTCGATTTCGCCGTCCACATGCCGGCGGTGGCGGTGATGGCGGCGACCGCGGTGGGGTTGGCGGGGGGGGGGAAAGACCTCACCCCCCGTCCCCCTCTCCATGAATGGAGAGGGGGTGTTCAACCCGCTTCGGCCTCTGGTTCGTTCCGAGACGGTGGCGAGCCGGTTGGTGCTGCCCGCTCGCAAGCTCGCGGAGAAGACACCGATCAGGCATCCCACTTGAACACCCCCTCTCCTTACATGGAGAGGGGGCTGGTGGGTGAGGTCCTCCGATTTCTCCTTCCCCTGCTTCTCACCCTCGCCGTCTGCGTCTGCGCGCTCGACGCCCGCTCGCGGTGGCGTGCCGACCAACTGCGCCTGGTGGCCGAGGCGACGACCGACACTGCCGCCCGAGTCGAACTGCAATCGCTCCGCACGCGGGTGGCTCCGTCCGATTCGGCCGCGTGGTTCGACCTCGCCGTGGCGCACTTCAAAGCGGGTGACAGCACCGCCGCGCTCGACGCCCTCCGCACCGCCCGCGGGCTGGGTCCGCTCCACCCGGACGTTCACTTCCACCTGGGGCTACACGCCCGGCAGTACCAATCGGCCGACCCGCCGGTGGTGTATTTCCGACGAGCCGCTCGCGTGCTGCCGACCGACCCGGACGTGTGGTACGCCCGTGGGGTGGAGGAGTTGAACGCAGGGGACCGGACGGCGGCGGAGGCGAGTTGGCGGCGGTCGCTCGAACTCAGCCCGAAGCGGCTGACGCCGATTTTGAAGGCGTCAGCCACACTCCCGGCGGAGGCGTTGCGGGATCGCGTACTCCCCGACGACCCGCTGGTGCTGATGCGAGCCGCGGCGGAACGTCCGGCAACTGAGCGACGGGTGTATGTGGAAGGTGCGGCGACGGCGGTGAGCCGTGACGGGCTGACGGTGCCACAATTGAATGCGGTGGCCGAGGCGTGCGACGAACTCGACCGCATCGGCGACGCGGTGAGCATGTGGAACCGGGCGACCACGGCGAACCCGAACGGCCGCGACCTGCGTGACGCCGCCGCCCGCTGGTTCGAGCGGCAGGAACACTACTCCGACGCCGTGCCGCATCTGGAATGGCTGGCCGACCGCTCGCCAACCGACACGGGCTTGCGCGACCGCCTCGCCGCCGCCCGCCACGGGGCCGAGTTGAAGCGGGTGATCGGCAGGTGATCTTTGCCGCGACCCCTGCGGGCGGTTCACCTCACCCGCTCCCAGGGGTCGCGGCGAAGACACGGGACGGGGGGTGAGGTCTTCGGTAAAACCACCAACACCCCCTGTGAGATCGTCATGACGCACCCCCCCCTCCGCTGGGGCATCCTCGGCGTAGCCGGCATCAACCAGCGGCTGATCCCCGCGTTCAAAGCCAGCACGACCGCCGTGCTCGCCGGCATCGCCAGCCGCAGCCTGGAGAAGGCGACCGCCGCGGCGAAGGCCGACAACATCGCCAAGCCCTACGGCAGCTACGACGACCTGCTCGCCGACCCGGACATCGACGCCGTGTACAACCCGCTGCCCAACCACCTGCACGACGAGTGGACGCGGAAAGCGGCCGACGCCGGCAAGCACATCCTGTGCGAGAAGCCGCTCACGTGCGACGCGGCGAGCGCCGAGAAGTTGATCGCCTACTGCCGGTCGAAGAGCGTGCGGCTGATGGACGGGTTCATGTGGCCGCACCACCCGCGGACGCACAAACTGCGGAAGTTCCTCGACGACGGGGGCATCGGCGAGGTGAAGAAGGTGAACGCGGCGTTCACCTTCAACCTGACCGGCCTGCCGACGGACAACATCCGCATGCAGCCGCACGCGGGCGGCGGCGGGCTGTTGGACGTCGGCTGTTACACCACCTACGCCATCCGCTGGTGGATGCGGGCCGAGCCGGTGAGCGTGTACGCCAAGGCGGTCATGGTGAACGGGGTGGACGTGGCCATGAGCGGGGTGTGGGCGTTCGCCGACGGGCGGACGTGCAACTTCGACTGCGGGTTCACCCACCCCCTGCGGACGTGGGTGGAGATCGTCGGCAGCGAGAGCGTGGTGCGGGTGCCGAACATGTGGATCCCGGACGAGCGGGCGGTGTTCCAGGTGGTGCGGCAGGACGGCGACTTCGGGCAGACGGTTGAAGACGTGGAGACGCCGGGTGAGAATCAGATGGTCCACATGCTCGACGACTTCGCCGCCGCCGTGCGGGACAAGCGGGAGCCGTACCCGAACCCGGACGAGGCGGTGAAGAGCCTGAAGGTGATGGACGCCCTGAGGCGGAGTGCCGCCGAAGGGAAGGAAGTGATGGTGTGAACCCTGTTCGAGTGAGCGGGGGGCGTCAGCCCC
>JANNDF010001141.1:0-2002 GCA_031387445.1 Planctomycetia bacterium | reverse complement strand
CCGAACAGTATTGGGTGCGCCAACGGGTTCTGGCACTTCTTGGTGAACCGGGAGCGTGACAGTAGTTTCAACGTGTTGAAAGCGACGCACGGGGGTTCCTAAGTTCGGGTGTACCAAGACCTTGAACAAGGAAGTCCCCGTGCGTCCGCTTCATCCTGCGGTCACCGCTCGTCGGTCCACCACCTGGCCCACCGGACGCTCACCGCCGCCTTCGGCGGCACGCCGTTCCGCCACTCCGTCTCCGTCGCCCAACTGATCGACCTGCTGCTCACGCCTGGACGGCGGGTTCGACAGCGGCGACACCCTCCTCGACCTCCAGCGTCGGGGCCGGAGTTACACCGTCCCGCTGCGGCGGAAGGGGCGCGGGACGAACCGCCGCAACGCCCGCTTCGACTGGCCGTCCGGCACGCTCGGCGAGGTGAGTGGGGTGACCGACCTGTCGCGGCGGGCGGTGACGACGCGGGTGTTGGTGTGGCGGCGGGCCGGGCAACCGCGGGCGAAGGTGTACGCCTTCGCCGGTTGGGGCGACGCGCGGGCCGTCGGGGACGCGCGGCGGGCGAGGCTGGGGCGGCGGCATCGGCAGCGGTTCGGGATCGAGACCAGCTACCGGCAGAAGAACCAGGCGCGGGCGTGGACGACGAGCCGCGACGTGGGGTACCGGTCGCGGCTGGAAGGGTTGGCGCACGTGCTGCGTCAGGTGCGGGTGCGATTGTGCGAAGAGCAGGCCCGGGCGGCGGGCCTGACGCCGACGGCGTGGGTGGGGCTGGCCCTGGCGGATGTGCCGGAAGCGTTCGCCGATCACCTGAAACGCCGGTACCCCGACACCGGCCCGTTGGCCCTGTGAGCGTCGCCAGTCCCAGCGCAAACCCGCTCGACTTCTTACCGTTAGAACAGAACAGGCAACTTTGAGACTACTGCCACGCTCCCGGTTCATCCAGACGTGCCAGGAAACTTTGCCGCACCCTGAAGAGGGTGTCGCCGGAATCCGCCGGCGGAACCCGGCCGGTATCGCCGATTCCCCGCCGCCCGACCCGGCTACAATGCGGTATCCCCCCACCGGAGCATCCCCGCCGTGAGCCGTCCGACCACCCTGAAGCAACTCCGCGAGTCCGGCTGGCAGTCGAAGACCGTGAAGGCCGAACTCCGCGACAACTTCCTCGTCGCGCTGAAGAAGAAAGAGACCCTGTTCCCCGGCATCGTCGGGTACGAGAACACGGTCATCCCCGAGATCAACATCGCCGTGCTGGCCGGGCACGACATGCTCTTCCTCGGCGAGAAAGGCCAGGCCAAATCCCGCCTCATGCGGAGCCTCGTGAACTACCTCGACGAGGCCATCCCGTACCTGGACATCCCCGGCTCGCCGGTCCACGAAGACCCCTATCGGCCGATCACCGCCGCCGGCAAGAAGCTGGTGGCGACCACCGCCGAGGAGAACGTCCCCGTCGCCTGGTGGCCGCGCAAGGAGCGGTACGCCGAGCGGCTGGCACCGGGCACCAAGTTCGCCGACGTGATCGGCGAGATCGACCCGGCGAAGCTGGCCGTCGGCACCAGCATGGGCACCGAGGAGGCGTTGCACTTCGGGCTGATTCCCCGGATGCACCGGGCCATCTTCGCCATGAACGAGATCCCCGAACTCGACGACCTCATCCAGGTCGGCCTCTTCAACATCCTCGAAGAGCGCGACGTCCAGATCCGCGGCTACCCGATTCAGTTCGACCTGGACGTGCTGGTGCTGTTCAGTGCCAACCCGTCCACCTACAACCGCAGCGGCAAGGTCATCCCGCAGTTGAAGGACCGCATCGGCTCGCTCATCCAGACGCACTACCCGGCCGACCGCGCCGCCGGCATCGAGATCACCGAACAGGAAGCGGGCCTCGACCTCGGCGGCGAGTTCCCGGTGGTGGTGCCGTACTTCATGAAGGAGCTGATCGAACAGATCACCGTGAGCGCCCGCAAGTCGAAGTACGTCGATCACGCCAGCGGGGTGAGCGCGCGGTTCAGC
>JANNDF010001139.1:0-1465 GCA_031387445.1 Planctomycetia bacterium | reverse complement strand
GGTTCGAGACCCGTACCCACTTCCGGGTCCAGGCCGAGGTGTACACGAAATGCCCTGGAAAATGAGCCTTACTTCCCCCTTTGGCGGGAGGTATCTTGGGCATCGCCCCGCGGATCTTTGCCTCACCTCTGCTACCATTGGAATAGCCATCCCGGAGTTCGCACATGCCCCGCTACGACGACGACGACTACAGTCGCCCGCGCCGCCGGTCCGCACCCCCGCCGAGCAACGGTGCGAGTCTACTCCCGTGGGCACTGGTGGGCGTACTGGCGGTCGCGCTGCTGGGGGCGGGCATCGGGCTGTTCGTGGCATGGCCCAAGGGCGGCGACCGGGCGAAGACCACCGACCCGGACGCACTGCCGCGGAACGTGACCCCCAAAGGCGCGCCCGACGCCGAGGAGCAAGAGTCGGTCAACCTGTTCAAGACCGCGAAGGACTCGGTGGTGAACGTGGACACGGTGGTGCTGCGGCGGAACCTACAGACGCGGTCCACGGACGTGATTCAGGCCGGCACCGGGTCCGGATTCGTGTGGGACGACGAGGGGCGGATCGTCACCAACTATCACGTCATCCGCGAGGCGCTCAAGAGCAAGCTGACGCTGCGGGTGGTGCTGGCCGACCGCTCCGAGTGGAAGGTGACGGTGGTGGGCACCGCCCCCGAGTACGACCTGGCCGTGCTGAAGATCAACGCCCCGCCGGGGCAACTGAAGAAGATCAAAGTGGGCACCTCCCGCGACCTGGAGGTGGGCCAGAAGGTGTACGCCATCGGCAACCCGTTCGGGTTGAGCCTGACGCTGACGAAAGGCATCGTGTCGGCGCTCGACCGCGAGATGGACTCGCCGGTGAACACGCCCATCACGGGGGTGATTCAGACGGACGCGCCGATCAACCCCGGCAACAGCGGCGGCCCGCTGCTGGACAAGGACGGTCGGCTGATCGGCGTGAACTCGGCCATCGCCACCGCGAAGGAGGGCGGGGGGAGCGTGGGCATCGGGTTCGCCGTGCCGGTGGACACGGTCAACCGGGTGGTGCCGCAACTCATCCAGAGCGGGAAGGTGCAGAAGCCCGACCTGGGCGTGAAACTGGTGGATCAGGTGCGGCTGCGGCGGGCCGGGTACGACCGCGGGGTGATGATCGAGGAACTGGACGCGGGCGGGCCGGCGTCGCAGGCCGGGTTGCGGGCGCTCAGCGTGGACCCCCGCACGCGGGATGTGACGCCCGGCGACGTGATCATCAAGGTGGACGGCGCGGAGGTGAAGGGGAACGCCGACTTCGAACAGATGATGAACCAGCACAAGCCCGGCGAGCGGGTGAAACTGACCATCGAACGCGACGGCAAGACGCTCGACGCGGATGTGGTCTTGCGGGGGGTGTAGCTCGGGGTTCGGTAGGTCGTGGTCGAACAGGTCCGCAGGACCGTGAGGCTCGACACCGAGTTGCGAGATGATCGGAGGCCCGACCGTGA
>JANNDF010001138.1:0-12161 GCA_031387445.1 Planctomycetia bacterium | reverse complement strand
TCACGGTCGGGCCTCCGTTCTACTCGCTCCGCCGGCTCACTTCGACGGCTTCAGCAGCAGGTAGTCCAGCCCCACCATGTACTTCTGAACCGCCGACGGGTTCGCCCCGGTGACGGTGAGGGTGAGCGTGTGCGTGCCCTCTTTCAACTCGACCGTGCCCAGCTTCTGTAGCCCGCTCGTCACCACGTCCGGCGAGTGGTAGAAGTCGATCGGCTTGCCGACCGGCTTGTCGTCCACGCCGAACTGCACGGTCGCGTAGTCCGATGCCATTGTCGTCACCACGGTCAGGTCGAACTTGCCGGCGGTCTTCACCTCGAACTCCAGCGTCAGCGTCGCGTCCTTCTTCGCCCCGCTCCAGAACAGTTGGGCGTCGCCGCTCCACTTGTCGGCCTTGAACCCGCCCATCTGCTGCACGCCGGCCGTCCCCGCGCTCGCCTTCACCACCTTCAACTCTTCCCCTTCCAGGGCGTCCGCCACCTTTCCCGTCTTCGCATCTATGACGGACAGTGCGCCGCGGATCGACTTCTCCTCCTCCACCTTCACCCGCTTCGGCTGGGCCGCCTCCCACTTCTCCTTCGTCGTCGCCTCCGCCTTGTGTGTGAGCACATGCACGCCCACCATCCCGCCGACCACGACATCGAGTTGCTTGTCGCCATTGATATCCACCACGCTCACCTGCCGGCCGATGCCCGCCTCGCCGTCCACCTTGTGCGGCACCCACACCACCCCTTCCTTCGTGCGGGTCAGCTTGAACCAGTAGACCACCGCCCCGGCGTCCCACATCGGGCTTCCCTTGTGGTGCGAGTAGTACGTCTTCCCCGTCACGATGTCCTTCAGCCCGTCGCCGTCCATGTCCACCAGCGCCACCGAGTGCAGTTCGCTGAACACCAGGCCGAACGGGCTATGGCCCGCCTTGCTCCCCATGATGACCTGCTTCTCGAACGCCGTCGCCCCGTCCTTCGTCGTCTGCTTGTACCACGCCAGGCCGAAGTCGTGTGCCGCCAGACTGGTGACCACGTCGTTCTTGCCGTCCCCGTCCACGTCGTACACGTGCATTTCCGCCCCGCCGTAGCTGTCGGTGAACTTCACCTTGTGGAACTCCCACCGGGCGATGTCCGCCTTCGCTTCCGGCTGCTCGAACCAGCCGTCGGCGATGACGACGTCCGTCCGCCCGTCGCCGTTCACGTCGCCCGCCCCGAGGCCGTGGCCGAACGGCTTCGGCGCGTCCATCACCGAGATGGCGTGGAACGTCCACGGCTCGAACCCCTTCTTCGCCTCGAACGACGCGAACCCGAACTTGCCCTCCTGCGTGCAGACGAGTTCCGGCTGCTCGGTGCCGATGACGTTCACGAACTGGGGCGACTCGTTGCTCACCGCCTTGAGCACCTCGTGCCGCTTCCACGGCTTGTCGTAGTTGCCCGCGCCGGGGTTCTCGTACACGTACCCCGGCTTGCCGGGGAAGCCGGCCGTCAGCACGTCGTTCTTGCCGTCGCCGTTGAAGTCGTACACCCAGCAGAAGAAGTTGTCCGCGTACCCCTCGCGGTTCTGCGGCTTGGCCGTGTAGATCTCGCGCTTCGTCTTGAAGTCGGGGCCTTCGTACCAGTACGGCCCGGACACCACGTCCGCCTTGCCGTCGCCGTTGATGTCGCCGGCGTTCGCCCCCTCGGAGTAGTACTCGCTGGTGAGCTGCTGCCGGGTGAACGAGTGCAGCTTGAACTCGTCGGCGGCGGGGAGCAACGGGGCGCCGAGGGCAGCCAGGGCTGCGGCCAGAGGCCAGATCGAGAGCGGACGCATGGTTCACCGGGAGGGGCGGGAAGGTTCGGGGTCGCCGGCGGGGCGGTCGTGGCCACCGGCGGCGACGCCATTCAGGGGGTGGGCATACTGTACCGTCGCGGCGTCGGTCGCATCAGACTTCGGCGGGCGATCGTGGTTCCGCAAGTGCCTGACGTCGGTGAAGCTGGTTTCGATCACAGTCTGGGCAAACCTGACGGGTTACTCCGCACCCGCCGATTGAACTTGACCTGGAGTTACAAAAAGTTATTGCAGTCCCGCCCGTCTCGCCTGACAATCAGGCTCGCCTCTCCCCCCTTCCTTTGGAGGCACGCATGTCGAACAAGCTCCAGCAGCTCGGGATCGATCGCTGGCCCGTCGCCGACCGCCTCGCCCTCCTCGAAGAACTGCGCGACAGTCTGCACACCGACTCGTTTGGTAGCAACCCGTCATGGACGTCTGACCGCCCGCCCGCCCGCCGCGACCGCGGCGAACAGGCCCGCCCGTGGCGGGACGCCCTCACCGACTTGGGCGGCGAGGGGTAAAGATCTGTTCTGCTCGCTCCGCGAGTGGCGGTCGGCTTGCCGCTCGCGGGGCGAGCAGAACACTCAGACGGGTAGCCGGCACACGGCCGCCGTCAGGTCATCGCTCAGCGGCACCCCTGAGCAGAACACCCGCTGGCATTCGAGCACGTGGGCGAGCAGGTCTTGCTCCCCCGCCGCGGCGTGTCCCAGGCAGTTCATCACCCGCTCCTCGCCGAACTGTTCACCGATTTCGTTCCGCGCCTCGACCAGTCCGTCGGTGAAGAAGCAGACGGCGTCGCCGGGGGCGAGGGTCACCTCCTTCTCGGCGTACACCTCGTCCGGGATCACCCCGAGCAGGAAGCCGTGCGCCGCGAGCGGCTTCACCACCCCCGTCGCCGCCTCCCACCGCAGCGGGTGCGGGTGGCCGGCGTTGGCGTACCGCAGCACCCGCGTGCGGCGGTCGAACACGCCGTAGAAGGCGGTCACGAACCGCTCCTCCGTAATCCCCTGTAATCGCTCGTTGAGGGCCGCCAGCACCTTCCCCGGACTGGTGGTGTCGCGGCTCACCTCGGCGAACGCGAACCGGGTGAGCACGGCCACCATCGCCGCCGCCACGCTGTGCCCGCTGGCGTCGGCGATCAGGAACCCCAGGTGGTCCGGGGTGGGGGTGGCGAAGTCGTAGTAGTCCCCACCCAGGTGGTCGAGCGGGGCGAAGTGGACGGCCCACTGCACCTCCGGCCAGTCCGGGGGGGCGTGCGGGAGCAGTTGCATTTGCAGCTTGCCGGCCGCCCGCAGGTTGTACAGCACCTCCTGGTCGCGGGCGAGCAGTTGGTCGTTCGCCCGCCGCAGCTCGGCCGTGCGGGCTTCCACCTGCTGGTTCAGGAACTCCGCCCGGCGGGCCATCAGCATTCGCGTGGTGAGCAGGCCGACCACCCGCCCGCCCTCGACCACCGGCAGTCGCCGCACCCCGAGACGGGTCATGACGTTGACCGCCTCCTCCCAACCCACGCCGGGTGCGATGTGGTGCGGGTCGCGGGTCATCCAGTCGGTCACCGGGTAGTTCCGCCAGCCGGGCACGGCGTCGGCCACCCGCAGCAGCAAGTCCCGTTCGGTGAAGATGCCGAGCGACCGGCGGTCGCCGTCACACACTAACACCGACCCGATCCGCCGGTCGTTCATGAGCGGCAGCAGTTCGCCCACCGTGCGGTCGGGGGTGACCACTACCGGGTCGGGGTCCATCAGCTCGCGGACGGTCAGGCGAGTGATCATGTGGTGTTGCGCCCGTGCGGTCGAATGGTGTCAGAGGATTCGGATGGGGCCGGTATGCCGGAATGCGGATCCGGCCGAATTCGCCTCGCCGGCCCCGGCGGGTCGGCCGTATCCTGCGGAACGTAGTATGGTGTACCAGCAGTACCACCGCGAGGCACCATCGCCTATGCCGAGTGTCGTCCGCCAAGCCGCCGCGATCCCGCTCATGGGCGGTCTGGTGTGCATGGTCACGTCCAGTAGCGGCCGCCGGTGGGTGCTGCCGAAAGGGCGGATCGAAGTGAAGCAGTCGGCGGCCGAAGCGGCGGCGGCCGAGGCGTGGGAAGAGGCCGGGCTGATCGGACAGGTGACCGCCCAATCGGTGGGCACCTACGGGTACGAGAAGTACGGCCAGAGGTATTCGGTCCAGGTGTTCGCGATGCAAGTCGATTCGGCCCGCACGACTTGGCCGGAGCGGAACGTGCGGACCCGCGAGTGGGTGTCGCCCGAGGAGGCGATCAGCCGCATCGAGGAGCCGGAACTTCGGGCCATGGTGGCGAGCCTGTGCGGAATCGTCACGGCCGCCGTGTGAGACCGACGAAATCACCCCCGCGGGTGACCGCGCCACTTCTGGTGCGGTCACCCGCGGGGGTTTGGCGTTGTCGCCCGCCGTCAGTTGTGCCGGTCGTGCAGGGTGCCGGCGGTGATGAGCACGGCCGCCTCGTGCGAGGCCATCTTGTCGTCGTCGTCGTCCATCGCCGGCCCGCCCTCGTCCACCATCCGGCTGATCGAATCGCGGTCGTGGATTTCGCCGATGGTCGGCAAGAACTTGAAGTCGCCGCGGAGCACCCGCAGGGCGACCCGCTCGTCGTCGATCACGGTGCCCGGTCGCACGCCCGCCGCCGACAGCAGCCAGCCCATCACACTCCGCCGGAAGAACAGGTACTGGCCCAGCGTGAACCCGCCGATGCCGACCAGCAGCAGCCACCACGGGCTGAGGGTGAACGACAGCACGAGGCCGGCGATCAGAGTCAGCCCGCAGATCACTTTCACCCAGCGGCCGACGGTCCACTCGGCGTTCAACTGACCCAGCCGGCGGTTGACCGCTTCTGGTCCTTGCTCGGCGATACGGGCAATGCGGGCGCACAGGGTGGGGTCGGACGACGGGCACGGGCCGACCAGCGGGCGAATTTGAGTGGCGATCATGTTGTCCCCTCCGGGATGTTCACCTCCGCTTTCAGGGCGGGGTGTTGGAGTACCTGAAGCATCGCCCGTGCCAAACCGCGGCCGAGTCGCAACCCGTTCCCCTCGCGTGAATTCCGGCAGGTTGGGAGAATGAGAACGCCCGCTGCGCGGAGGCGGTGTTCCCACCTCCGGGCAACGGGCTGCGTGGCGTCAGGGGCGGTCACTCACACGTCCTTCGGTGGCGGCTGATGTTGCGGGAACGAACTCACCGCCTCTTTCACCCGTTCCTTCAGAGACTCCGCCACGGTGCCGAGAAGTTGTCGGCCGAGGGCGACTAACTCGTCGCGGAACCCGCCCGTGATCGACTGGAACAAACTCGGCGGGCCACCCACCGCACCCGCCGTCGGACGGGCCGACAACAGCATGCTGAGTACCACCCCACCGGCCACCGCCACCCCCACCGATTCGAGCGGGTAGCGACGAACCATTGCACTCGGGTCCAACTTCTGAATCATGTCCGTCACCTGTGTGGTGACCCCACCGGCGATGCTTCCGATCGGGTTCATGACCGCCGACTGCATCGCGCCCATCGGGTCGGCCACCACGGCTTGAACGCTGTTCACGGTGTCGGTCACGGTGCCGATGGTGTCGCGGATGCTGCCGAGCGTCTGCTGTTCGAGCACGTCCAACTTGCCGGCCAGGGCCTGTTGTCGGGTGAGCAGCCGCGCCTCAATGTCGTCCGGCGTGTCCTGAGCCGGCTCCGCGAGTGGCGGCTCGGCCGACACCTCGGGCGGGGTCGGAGGAGCGGTCACTTCGAGCGTTTCACGAGCCATGACCAGGACTCCGAAAGGGATTTCAGGGTGCGGGTGGGAACCAGGTTCACGCGGCTGAGGCGGTTGACGCCGAGGGCGGAGAGGACCCCGCCGACCACCAGCATGCCGCCGCCGACGATCAGCCAGCACGCCCACAGGGGCAGGGAGGGGACGTTCTCGTTCAGGGCGTACACCCCGCCAATCAGGGCGAACAACACCCCGATGGTGAGCATCACCACCCCGGCGGCGGTCCCCGCCGCCCACCCGGCCGTCTCCTTCACCCCGTCGCGGAGTTCGGCGTGGAGCAGGTTAGCGGTGTCGGTCACCAGGCTGCCGGCATCGTCGGCGATGTCGGCCATCAGTTTGGTTGTCGCCTGCTCCCCGACGGCCGGCACCGGGGCCGGCGGGGGTGGCACCGTGGTGGGTGCCGGAGGAGTATCCGGTGTGGGGGTGACCGGTGTGATTGGATCGTCGAGCGCAGTCATGGTGGACTCCGTGTCGTGTCGGATGTCCACATGCAACCAACGTACCAATCCGCCGAGTCGTCCGAATTGACCGCGAACTCATCCGCCTTTCCGCTGCCGCTTCTGCTCGTACATGGCGTCGTCGGCCGCGGCGAAGGCCTCCGCCAACTGCCCGGCCGAGTGGTACGTCACCACCCCCCACGCCACCCGCAGGTCGGTCGTTCCGTCCACCCCCGGCAGCCGTTGGCCCCGCAAGACGGTGTCGAGCGCCTCCATCCGCCGCATCAGGTCTGCCGCCGACCCGCCGGGCATGATCACCGCGAACTCGTCCCCTCCCAATCGCACGATCGGGTCGGTCACGCGAAACAGGGTCCGCAACCCGCGGGCGACCACCTGGAGGGCCGCGTCGCCGGTCGTGTGCCCGTGCCGGTCGTTCAGCGGCTTCAGGTCGTTCAGATCGATGGACGCCACGCACCCGGCGGGCAGTTGTTCCGGGCGGGCGAGCAGTTCACTCAGCCCGCGGCGGTTGAGTAACCCGGTGAGCGGGTCGGTGCGGGCGGCCTGCTCTAGTTCGGCCGCCGCCACCGCCAGCCGCCGGTTCTTCTCCTCCAGTTCGGCCCGCATCCGCTCGGTGGCGATCGTCACCATGCTGAGGGCCAGCAGCGACTGGAGCAGCATGTCGTACAGCGACGAATACGCCAGGTGGGGGAAGCCGTAGTCGGCGGGGAGGAACAGTTGGTGGGCGGCAAGCAGGATGGCGTAATGAGCGAACACCAGCCCGAGCCCGAACAGCGCCCCCTGATACAACCGCCGGCCGACGGCCGTCGGCCCGTGCGGGCGGAAGCCCCGCGTCTGCCACAGGGCGGCGATGAAGAACCCGGCCAGGATGGCCGCGTGCCAGGCGAACAGGTCCGAGAACGACGACAGGAGGGCAGGCCCGCCCACCGCGTAGGAGGCCGGCAGGACCAGCCAGAGCAGGTCGATCCGGCGAATTGGCCGGCCGGTGGCGTACCGCCGACTGCCCGCCCATAACAGGAAGCCGAACACGTCGCCGCCCAGGCAGTAGACCACCCGCAAGACGACGGACGCGGGCGGAAGGGTCGCGACGTTCGGGAGGGTGAGGAACAGGGCGACCTGGCCGACGGCCAGCGCCGCCCACCCCCACGCCCAGTACACCAGGTACCGCTCGCGAATGACGAGGACGATCGGCCACAGCAGGACGGCGATGAGCAGCACGCCCACCATCTGGGCGGTCTGCGACAAAATGGCCAGGGAGTCCGACATGGGGCGAGCCGGGGGCGAGTGCGGTGTCGGCCGACTCCGCACACTCGAAGGTTAGCTCTTCTTTTGAAGGGCGTCGCGGATTTCGGTGAGCAGTTTCTCCGTCGGCGACACCTCCGTCGGCTTCGGCTCCTCCTTTTTCTTCTTCATCATGGTGTTCATCCCTTTGATGAGGAAGAACATGCACAGGCCGATGATGAGGAAGCTGATGATCGACTGGATGAAGGCACCGTACCCCCAGACGAGTGGCTCCAGGTACGGCTTCCGCTCCGGGGTGCCCCGCACGAAGGCCGGGTTCGGCAACTGCCTGGTGTTTTCCGCGTCGCCGGCCTTATATGTCGGGTTCGGGATGAACTCCTTCTCGGGCGGGTCGGGTTTGACGTACTTCGGGTTCGGTCGCGCCGGCTTCAGCTCGATCCCCTTGTCCGCGAAGTCGTCGTCGCCGGAGATGGCCGCGATGGGCGGCATGATGACATCCTTCACCAGCGAGCTGACGATGCCGCTGAAGGCGGCACCGATGATCAGACCGACGGCCAGATCGACCACGTTCCCCCGCAGGATGAACGCCTTGAACTCGTTGAGCATCTTCATCATGGGCTTCACCCCTGTGTGTGCCCCGGCCGGGGTTGGTGATGTGGAGGCGAAGGCCGGGGGCGGCGAGTGCCGAGGGAGAGTTGTAACGGACGGAGGCGGCGGAGTGCAACGGGAAGTGGTCTGCTCGCCCCGCGAGCGGTCTTCGCAATCCGCTCGCGGGACGAGCAGACCACGTCACATCATGCTGAAGGGGTCCACGTCCACCTGAAACTCGACGCCGTGCGGCGGCTTGCTCACGGCCAGCACCTCCCGCAACACTTGGTGCAGCGTGCCGCTGCTCTCGCTCTGAAGTTGGAAGTGGTAGCGGTAGTAGTCGTGCAGTTTGAACACCGGGCACTCGGCCGGGCCGAGCACGCGGATGGCCCCCCCCTTCACCCGCGTGGTGGCCGCCTTGAACGCCCCGGCCAGTTGGTCGGCGAACGCGGCGGCGGCGGTCTCCGTCTCGCTCCGCACGATCAGCCGGGCGAGCCGCTGGTACGGCGGGTACTGGTGCTCGCGGCGGAAGCCGAGTTCGAGTTGGGCGAACGCTTTGAAGTCGTGCCCGGCGGCGAGCGTGATGCACGGGTGTTCTGGCGTGAAGGTCTGTACCATCACCTTTCCGCCCTTATCGCCCCGCCCCGCCCGCCCGGCCACTTGGGCCAGAATCTGGAACGTCCGCTCGGCGGCGCGGAAGTCGGGCAGGTGCAGGCCCACATCGGCGTTGACGACGCCGACGAGCGTGACGTTCGGGAAGTCCAGCCCCTTGGCGATCATCTGCGTGCCGAGCAGGATGTGGATCAGCCCGGCTTTGAAGGCGTCGAACACCCGCTGGTGGCTGCCGCTCTTCGTCATCGTGTCCGAATCCATCCGCTGAATGACATACTGCGGGAACAGCGTCTCTAACTCGGCGTGCAGCTTCTCGGTGCCCATCCCCTGGTAGCGGATGGCCGTGTGGTTGCACTTCGGGCACTGCGTCATCGGCAGCGTCTCGAACCCGCAGTAGTGGCACACGAGCGCCGCCTTGCTGCGGTGAAAGGTCAGCGACAGGTCGCAGTGCTGGCACTGGGCCACGTGCCCGCAGTCCGGGCAGTGGACGTGCGTGCTGAACCCGCGGCGGTTGAGCAGCAGGATGACTTGCCCGCCCGCCTTCACCGCCTCGCGGATGCCGCGTTCGAGCGTGTGCCCGATGGCCCGATACTGCCCCGGCTGCTTCGGCTCGTGCCGCATGTCCACTAGTTGCACGTCCGGCATCGGCCGGTTTTCGACGCGGCTCGGCAGGCTGAGCAGTTCGTACTCGGCGGCGGTGGCCGCCCGCCAGCTTTCGAGGCTGGGCGTGGCGGACCCGAGCAGAATCGGCACGTTCGCCAGTTGGGCCCGCATCACCGCCACGTCGCGGGCGTGATACCGCGGCGTCGATTCCTGCTTGAAACTCGTTTCGTGTTCCTCGTCGATGACGATGAGGCCGAGCTTGCGGGTGGGGGCGAACACCGCACTCCGGGCGCCGACGACCACGTTGATGGTCCCCGACGCGACGTGCCGCCAGTACGTCGCCCGCTCGGCGTCGGTCAGGTTCGAGTGCATCACCGCCACCCGCCCGCACCGCCCGCGGAACCGCTCGATGGTCTGCGGCGTCAGGCTGATTTCCGGCACGAGGACGATGGCCTCTTTGCCCGAGGCGACCACCTGCTCGATGGCCCGCAGGTAGATTTCGGTCTTGCCCGATCCGGTGACGCCGTGCAACAAGAACGGATGGAAGCCGCCGGCGGTGAGCGCGTGCGAGACGGGCTCCCAGACGCGGGTTTGGTCTGGGTTCAAACTGAGTGAACCGACGGTGTCAACCGCCGGGTTGCCTTCCCCACCCCCGGTATCACTGCCGGGGTTCACGTCGGAGAGTTCCACCAGCCCCGCCGGCAGGCGCTCCACCCGTTCCACGAACTTCCGCAGCAACCCCTTGCTCGCCAACCCCGAAATCATGCCCGTGGTGCAGTCGGTCAACTTCGCCAGGTGCGTCACTTCGAGCGGCTTGCCTTCCTTCCTCACCCGGTCAAGAATTTGCTTCTGCTTCGCCGTCACGCTTGGCAAGATCTTCGGCAACTTGTCCTTCGGCATCGGCTCGACGAACGTGACGTTCCGCGTGCCGGCTTTGTCCCGCACCCCCGCCGGCACCACCGCGTGCAACACCTGCCCCCACCCGCACAGGTAGTAGTCCGCCATCCAGCGGGTGAGCTTCAGCAACTGGTCGTCCAGCAACGCGGTGTCGTCGAGGACGGCGGAGATGGGCTTCACTTCACGAACCGGCGGCAGGTCGGCCACACGGATGATGTACCCGGTGGAGTCCTTCTCCCCACGGCCGAACGAGCAACTCACCCGCTTGCCGACGCCGACGGTGGTGCGCAGTTCGTCCGGCACGCTGTACGTGTAGGCGTGATCCAGCGGCCGGTCGAACACCACGTCCACGAACAGTTGTGGCGCGTTCTCGACGGGGGCGACGGCCGGTGCGGGGGTGAGCGTGTGCATGGGGAAAAGGTACGCCAGACCCGGTATCACCCGCAATGTCGGCTTGGGTTCCACTTGCCCCCGGCTGGCGTGTCGGCTATCCCCGCGGCAGACACTGGGGGCGGCGTATGCGTCGGTTCGTCTGGCTGATCTGCCTGCCGCTGGTCGCGGTCGCCGCCGGGTGCAGCAACCGCCCGCTCGCCGGGCTGATGGACTGTCTGCTGCCAAGCCGCGGCGGTCGCGCCCCGGCCAACCTGCCCCGCCCCACCGACAGCGACCCCCTCCCGCCGGTGCCGGGGTTCGACCCCGCCCCGTCGGGCGGTGGGGGGGGCGACGGCTTCCGCCGCGGCGATCTGCCACCCCTCGGCGCGCCCGTCACTCCGGACGGGAGACGACCTACGGAAAGCGAGGTGCCGTTCCAGCCTCGGACCGGCGGCGGGGCGATGCCGCTGCCCAGTGGCGGGGGGACGTGAGACGGGTGCTATAACAGCCGCACCCCTGCCCCGCGGCTGTGACCATGTCCGACCGTGACCGCATCCCCGTCGCCCGCCCGGTGAAGAAAGAGCCGGTCGTCACCAAAGCGCCCCCCGCCGGCCGCAAGTTCCCGTGTTCGTCGTGCGGCGCACGCCTCGACTTCGACCCCACTTCCCGCGGGCTGAAGTGCCCGTACTGCGGGTACGAGAAGAAGATCGAACGCGGCGACCCGGCCGAGATCGCCGAGAAGGATTACGACGACTACCTGGACCGCGAGGAGGCGAACGGGCGGGCCATCCCGGGCCGGGCGAGCGAAACGAAATGCCCAGCGTGCGGGGCGAACGTGCTGCTCGAAGACAACGTGGCCACCGACAAGTGCCCGTTCTGTGCCACCCACCTCGATACGCAACCCGAAGCCGCCAAGGCGATGATCCCGCCGGAGTCCCTGCTGCCCTTCGCGGTGGACCTGCGGAACGCCCGCGACGCCTTCACCGCCTGGCTCGGGTCGCTCTGGCTGGCCCCGAACGCGCTGAAGAAACTCGCGGCGCTCGGCCAACTCACCGGCGTCTACCTGCCGTACTGGACCTTCGACGCGAACACCGTCACCTTCTACGAGGGCGAACGCGGGGAGAACTACACGACGACCGAGTGGTACACCGACGGCAACGGCAAACGGCAGACCCGCACGGTCGTCCGGATCCACTGGTACCCGGTCTCGGGTGAGGTGCGACACTTCTTCGACGACGTGCTGGTGTGCGCCAGCACCAGCCTGCCGGCCGACCTGCTCGAACGCGTCAACGACTGGAACCTGAGCAAGCTGGAGGCGTTCCGCCCGGACTACCTGAGCGGGTTCCGCACCGAGCGGTACGCCATCGACCTGCGGGGCGGGTACACCGGGGCGAAGGAGCGGATGGAACCGACGATCTACCAGCTCGTCTGCCGTGACATCGGCGGGGATCACCAGCGGGTGCATTCCAAGCGGACGCGGTACAACGCCATCACTTTCAAGCCGCTGCTGCTGCCGGTGTGGGTGGCGGTGTACCACTACCACCAGAAGACGTACCAGATCATCGTGAACGGCCGCACCGGGCGGGTGGCCGGCGACCGCCCGTGGAGCGCGTGGAAGATCGCCGGGCTGGTGACGCTGCTCGTGGCACTCGTCGCACTGATCGCCGGGCTGGTGATCTACTTCAACGGGAACTAGTGGGTCACTTGCCTCGCTCATGGCCATACCGCCGTCGGATCGGTCGCCGGGTGCATGCTCCCGACCCGCCCACGGCGTGCCGGCGTTCTCGCTGCCTCTTCCGCCGGGCGGCCCGCTTGCCGCCCCACACGAA
>JANNDF010000525.1:0-2199 GCA_031387445.1 Planctomycetia bacterium | reverse complement strand
ACCCCGCGGGGGACCACCGCGTGGGCGTCCGGGCGTGTCTGGGGGGCCCCGCACTTAGTCGGGCCCGCCTGCGGGGCGCAATTTGTTTGTGTGCCCCCGGGCAGGCGGCACCTCCTTTATGGCAGCGTCGCCACTTCGCCGCCGGCGCGGGTGGACAGCCGCTGGTACAGCAGGCGGTCGATGGACTGTGGGATGAACCGCACGCTGCCATCGGCCATGGCGAAGTTTGCCCCGCTCGTGTGCCGGCTGCGGAAGCCCATCACCAGCGGCCAGTTCCCCGCCTGCGACCCCGGCGGCGTGGGGAAGAAGTTGAGCGGCGCGTGGGTGCTACAGTAGTCCCCGTTCGAGTAGTACGCCGCGCTGTGGATGTTCTCGCTCGGCACGTCCTCGCCCACCATGAGCGTGTTGCTGGTGCCGTCGGTGATCGCCACCAGGGTGATCTTCGTCACGCCGCTGTTGCGGTAGAACAGGCCGGTGTTGTTGATGGTGTTGTGCCCGTCCACCGTGCCGGACGGGCTGTCCGGCCAGCCGCCGCCCATGTTTGTGTGCCCGATGACGCCCTTGTAGCTGGTGACGGCCACCGTCACCCCGCCCCACTGGGCACAGCCGGTCGAGGTCCGCGGGGAGGTGTCCGACGGGCAGGTGAACACCGACAGCACGGTGGCCATCTGCGGCTGGCACAGCCACAGCCCCTGGCCACTGAACATGTCGCCGGCCCGGGACGCCTCGAACGTGCGGAACAGGTTGTCCTGCTCCAGGAACGGCAGGGTCTCGAGGATCCACCCGCGGCCGGTGCGGGGGGCCGGCCCGCCCTCGGCCCACGGCGAGGTCCCGGCCGGGATGTACCCGAACTGGTCGTGGTGGTTGTGGATACCGAGCGCCAACTGCTTCAAATTGTTGCTGCACTTCATGCGGGCGGCCGCTTCGCGGACCTTCTGGACGGCGGGCAGGAGCAGGCCAATCAGAATGGCGATGATGGCGATGACGACGAGCAACTCGATGAGCGTGAACGCACCTCGGCGAGGCAGGTGGGGCATGGTTGGGCTCCGGGGCCGTGAGATGAGAAGAAACCACCCGAACGACGATCCGAGAACGGCCCGACTGTACCCCACGTCACCCCGGCTCGCAAGCGTCACCGCTCAAATGAAGTTCGGCTCGGCGTCCAGTTCCGGCGGGGCGAACTGGCCGAGCTTCCACTTCTCCACCGCCAGGGCCGCCATCGCCGCGTTGTCGGTACAGAGGTTGAGCGGAGGGATGATCAGTTCGGCGTTCTCTTTCGCGCACATCTCCGCCAGCTTCGCCCGCAGCCGCTTGTTCGCGCTCACCCCGCCGCCGACCGCCAGCCGCATCAACCCACTCTGCCGCAACGCCTGCTTGCACTTGAGCGCCAGGGCATCGACCACCGCTTCTTGAAAACTGGCCGCGAGGTCGGCCCGCTTCCGGCCCGGCCCCGGCGGGGCGGCGTTCGCCACGTTCTGCCCGTGGCAGGCGTACAGCACGGCGGTCTTCAAGCCGCTGAAGGAGAACTCCAACCGGGCGTCGTCGGCGAACGCCCGCGGGAAGGCGAACGCTTTCGGGTCACCGCTCATCGCCTCCCGTTCCACCGCCGGCCCGCCGGGGAAGCCGAGGCCGAGGATGGCCGCCACCTTGTCGAACGCCTCGCCCGCCGCGTCGTCTCGCGTGCCGCCGAGCAGGTCGAGTGACAACGCGGTGTCACAGCGGAACAAGGCTGTGTGCCCGCCGCTCACCACCAGTCCGAGGCAGGGGAAGATGTCGCGGCCCGCCGCCAGCCGGCAGGCGTAGATGTGGCTGGCGACGTGGTTGACGGCCACCAGAGGCACGCCGAGCGCGAGGGAAAGTGTTTTCGCCGCGGTCACGCCGACGAGCAGCGCCCCGACCAGCCCCGGCGTATTGTGAACGGCCACACAGCCGACGTCGGCGAGCGTGATGCCGGCCGTTCGCACGGCCTCGTCGATGACCGGCAGCAGGTTCCGCAGGTGGGCACGGCTGGCGATCTCCGGCACCACCCCGCCGAACCGCGTGTGCAGGTCGTGCTGTGACGCCACCACCGACGACAGCACGGCGAGGTCGTCGGTGAACACCGCCGCCGCGGTCTCGTCGCAGGACGTTTCGAGGGCCAGGAAGTGAGTCATCTGGGAATGTTACGATCCCGGCGAACGGCGCTTCGGTGGTGGGCGA
>JANNDF010000520.1:0-3136 GCA_031387445.1 Planctomycetia bacterium | reverse complement strand
CGCTCGTCTTCGCCTCGCGGCAAACCGCATTTTCGTCACCCCTCCGCGGCCCCCGTCGGCCACTGCTCGGTCGGGCGCCACCCCACCAGCTTGGCCGTCGGCTCCAGGTCGTACAGCAGGTGCCGCACCGGCTTGCTCGTCACGTACACCGCCGCCCACGCCGGCAGCTTCCCCGTCGGCGTTTCCACCGCCGCCGCGAAGAACCGCCCCGCATCCCCCGGGCTGAGGAACACGTCCTGGTCTTCGGGGCTGTTGGCGATCAGTTCCGCCTGCCCCGGCCGCGGGCACCAGCCCAGCCGCACCGCGATCACCTTCATGCCGTGCTGCTCGGCGTACACCCGCCCCAGCATTTCCAGGAACACCTTGGTGCAGGCGTACAGGTAGCGGGGGCGGTACGAGGCCGTCACCGTCACGGGGATGTCACGGTCGTCCAGGTGGCCGTCGATCACCTGCCCGGTGCTGGCGAGAATCACCTTCGGGATGCCGGCGGCGCGGGCGGCCTCCATCACGCGGTAGCCGCCCAGCAGGTTGCCCGGCAGCAGTTCGCTCTCGAAGTTGTTCAGCAGTTGCGGGGGGAAGTGCGAGTCGTCCGGCGTCGCCGCCAGGTGAATGAGGCAGCCCACGCCCGCCACCGCCTTCGCCAGCACGTCCGCATCCGTCAGCGAGCCGACGAAACTCTGCGATTCGGGCAACCCCGGCGTCGGCTTCAGGTCGAACCCGACGACCGTGTGCCCGCGGGCGGTCAACTCGGCCACCACCGCCCGCCCGAGCCGTCCGGCCGATCCCGTCACCAACACGCGCTGCGACATGGGGTGTCACTCCACACTCGGTCGGGATAGCGTATGCGGAACGTTTCGCCCCGCACCGAGTGCCCGAGGAACCCGCGTGAAACTGCCGCTGCTCAACCGCAAGGTTCACCGCTGGGGGGCGGTACTCATCGCCCTGCCCCTGCTGATCGTGGTGGTGACCGGGCTGATGCTTCAGGTGAAGAAGCAGTTCACATGGGTGCAGCCCGCAACGGTGAAGGGCAGTGGCAAGACGCCCAGACTGACGATGGACGACCTGTTGACGAAGCTGAAGGGGGTGCCCGAAGCCGAGGTCGATGGGTGGGCCGACGTGGACCGAGTGGACGTGCGGCCGAAGGACGGCATCTACAAGGTGACGTGCAAGAACAGCCACGAGGTGCAAGTGGACTTCACCACCGGCGAGGTGCTCCAGGTGGCGGTCCGCCGGAGCGACCTGATCGAGTCGTTTCACGACGGGTCGGTGTTCGGCGACGGGGTGAAGCTGTACGTGTTCCTGCCGGCGGCAGTGGTGCTGCTGGTGTTGTGGGTCACCGGGCTGATCCTGTTCGCCCACCCGTGGTGGGTGAAGCTGCGGCGGAAGAGGCCGGCGAAGGCACCGCAACCGCCGTCGTAGGGCGGGCCGCCGTTCGCCGCCAGGCGAACAAGCCCCGCCGCCAGGCCAACCATGCAGAAGTGGCCTGACGGCGGGGCTTGTTACGCTCCGCTCGACTGCCGCCCGCCCTACTTCTCGTCCCTCTTCCACACGCCGAGGAGCGGGGAGAAGTCGTCCGTCCAGACGGGGCCGGGACGGGAGTCCAGTCTCGACCAGCGGAGGTCCGGTTTGCCGGCAGGCGTGCGGGGGAGGTCGTCCGCAGTGCGGGCGACGAGCACCCAGTACGACTCGCTCATCCCGTCGGCCTTTTGTTCGGCCGTCACATGCGGCACCTCATCCCGTCGCACTTCGAGCGTCGGGTCGGCGGCGAGCGCCACGCGGTTCACCAGTTGGGGTAAATCCAGGAAGTTGTTCGACACGTGGAAGGCGATCAGCCCCCGCGGGCCGAGCTTCCGCAAATACAACTGCATCGCCTCGGTCGTGAGGAGGTGCACGGGCACGGCGTCGGAGTTGAAGGCGTCGAGGATCATCACGTCGAACGAGGCATCGGGGGCGGTCGCCAACTGCCGGCGGGCGTCGCCCAGCACCACCTTCGGTTTCGCCGGGCAAGTGCTCAGGAAGGTGAAATACCGCTCGTCATTGGCGATCCGCACCACCGCCGGGTCGATCTCGTAGAAGGTCCAGTCGTCGCCGGCCTCCGCATACGCGGCCGTCGCACCCACGCCCAACCCGACCGCCCCGACCGTGCGCTTGCGGTCGGGGGGCAGCGTCTCGAACAGGTGCCCGAGCGGACCCTTGCGGTGGTAGTACATGGTCGGCGCCGGGCGGCCGTTGTCGCTCACCTTTTGCTGCCCGTGCTGGGTGGTGCCGTGGACCAGCCGGCGGAAGGAGCCGTCGTCGCTTTCGGTCACCCGCAGCGTGCCGAAGAAGTTGCGGGACACTTCCAGCGTGCGGCCGTGTTCGGTGGGGGTGAACTGGCCGACCAGAAGCACGGCCGCCAGGCACAGGGCGAACCGCAGCGGGCGCTTCACCAGCACGAACGCGGCGATACATGGCAGACCGAACGTCAGCCCGCCGCGAGCCAGCCGAAGGAGCATCACCTCATCGAGCTTTTCGGGGTTTGGTTTCGGCAGCCACTGCACGGCGAACGCCAGCCCGACGGTGACGCCCAGCAGCGCCAGCGGGGCGACCCAATCGGACCAGTGGAACGGCGAGTCGGGCTTCTTCTTCGGCGGGCGGACGAGGGCGGCCAGCACCAGCGCGAGCGGGTATTCGATGTTCCCCATCGCACTGAACAGCAGCGGGGCGAGCAGGGCGTTGAACAGTCCGCCGACCACCCCGCCGGCCGCCACCCACAGGTAAAAACCCGTGAGCTGGTCCGGTGGGGGCTTGAGCGCGGCCAACTCGCCGTGGCACAACAGGGCGACGAGCGAGAACGCCCCGAGGTGAATGGCGGCGACCGCCGCGAGCGGCTCGGCGGCGCGGGCGAGCAGCACCACCGACACGAAGCAGAGGGCCATCGGGGTGAGCCGGCCGACGAACTTGCGGGCGGCGGGTGGCCACTTGCCGAAGGCGACCACGAACGTGAGCAGGTACAGGCCGAGCGGGATCACCCACAGCAGCGGCATCGGGGCGATGTCGGTACTCAGGTGCGTGGTCACGCTGAGGAGCAAGGAGGAGGGCAGGGCGGCGAGGAGGAGCCAAACGAGCCGCAAACGCCAGGGAGCGGACTCCCGTA
>JANNDF010000517.1:0-3630 GCA_031387445.1 Planctomycetia bacterium | reverse complement strand
GGCAAGACCTGCTCGACATCGGCCATCACACCGGCAAGAAGATCGCCGACATCCTGCTCGACAACGAGATGGCCCGACGAAGCGCGGGTGAAGTGTCCGCCGGCATCGACCGCCTCTGGGCGGTAATGAACGACTGCATCGACCGCGGGTGCAGGACGGAAGGCACGCTCCCCGGCGGGCTGGGCGTGCTTCGCCGCGCTCCCAAAATGCTCCGCGATCTTCAACGGGTCGGCCCGTTCGACCCGATGTCGATGATGGACTGGGTGAGCCTGTTCGCGCTGGCGGTGAACGAGGAGAACGCGGCCGGCGGGCGGGTGGTAACGGCCCCGACGAACGGTGCGGCCGGCGTCATCCCGGCGGTGCTGGCGTATTACGTGCGATTCATGCCCGGAGCGAACCCGCAAGGGGTTCGCACGTTCCTGCTCACCGCTGCGGCCATCGGGATGCTGTACAAACGGAACGCTTCACTGAGTGCCGCCGAGATGGGCTGCCAGGGTGAAGTGGGGGTGGCGTGCAGCATGGCGGCGGGCGGGCTGGCGGCCGTGATGGGGGGATCGAACGAGCAGATCGAGAACGCCGCCGAGATCGGCATGGAACACAACCTCGGGCTGACGTGCGACCCGATCATGGGGCTGGTACAGGTGCCGTGCATCGAGCGGAACACGATGGGGGCCATCAAGGCGATCAACGCCGCCCGCCTCGCCGTGCTCCACGGCGACGGCACCCACCGCGTGAGTTTGGACAAGGTCATCGAGACGATGCGCCAGACCGGCGTGGACATGCAGGCCAAGTACAAGGAGACTTCGCTGGGTGGCTTGGCCGTCAACGTGGTGGAGTGTTGACACCAGAGGGCATGAAATGATCGGCGACTGGATGGCGAGCGATTACGATGCCCGCGGCAACCGCCGTGACCTCCTTCTATCGTTGCAGCCCGATGGCCGATACCAGTGGACGGTTAGAAGCGAACCGAGTTGGGAGCAAAGCGTCGTAGGCCGGTGGGAGTCTGCGGAGGCCGACCCTCGGATTTGGTTCTACCCTGCAAAGACGGGTGACACTGAGATTGGCGCAACAATTTGGCAGGTCCTGTCAGTAAACACTTGCGAAGACTCGAACTGCCTACTCGTTCTCCGCGAAGTCCGGTTCGCCGGGCGGAACCTACCCGTGTGCTTCTACCGAGTCCACCGAACACCGCAGGACCTGCAACCGCTCTCCGACCGCGACCGCGACTTGTTCCTTGACCTGCTTGTGAACCCGCCGGAGCCGAACGCCGCCTTCCGCAAGGCGGCGGAAGCCTATAAGAAGCGGCATGGCTGACTGGCAAATCGTGCCGATGACCGACACCCACGAGCGAGGGGAGTTTTCCTGCGGGAAAGCTTCCCTCGGCGTGTTTATCCGCACACAGGCCGGGCAGTACGCCCGCAAGCGGGTTGGTCGCACATTCGTCGCAGTTCGACCCGACAGCAACAAGGTGATCGGCTACTACACACTCGCCGCGTCATCAGTGGCCTTTGCGGATGTGCCGGCCGAAGTCAGCAAGAAGTTGCCGAAACACCCGCTCCCGTGTGTCCTACTCGGCAGGTTGGCGGTTGACCTGTCGGCGCGCGGGATCGGGCTGGGAGCGGACTTGCTGATTGACGCCCTCAACCGAACACTGCGGCTCGCCGACGAGTTGGGGGTGTTCGCGGTTCACACCCACGCCATCGACGACGACGCGAAAGGCTTCTACGAGAAGTTCGGCTTCCGTGCTATGCTCGACCAACCACGACACATGTTCCTACCGATGGAAACGGTTCAGATGCAACTCGGCGGCTGATAGACTGTTGGCGGAGGACAACACCATGCCCCTGCACGACTGGCGGAACGACCGCGGGTTCAACGGCCTGCACATCATTTGGCAGAACGAGCTGCTGTACTGGCTGCAACCGCGTCTGCCGGAGGGGTATCGCGCCTACCTCGGGTCAGTTCCGGCCATCACTCTCGACACGCCCGCCAACGGACACTCCGAGCCGACCAGCGGAAACCCTGACCTGAGCGTGCGGAACTGGCAGCCTGATCCGTCCCGCGTTGCCGCTGCCGTCGCGGACCCGATGGCACCCGACCTGGAGGCGTTGGCGGTGTTCGAGATGGACCCGCAGACGGCCGTTCACATCGACTACCACGGCCAACTCATCGCCGCCATCGAGATCGTCTCGCCGCGGAACAAGGGCCGCCCCGAGTCACGCGAACGGTATTTGAGACGGTATGAGGGGTACATCCGGCAGGGTGTTCACCTGATGCTCTTGGACGTGCTCCCAAGACCCCTCGGCTTCTCGTTCGCGGAGGCGCTGGAGGCGAACATCGGGTTCCCGCAAGGCCCGTGTCCGACGCCGTTCGCGTGCAGCTATCGCGTCGGCGAGCCGGTGCCCGAAGGCACCATCATGGCGGTGTGGCGTCGACCGCTCGCGGTGGGTAGCGTGCTGCCGACCCTACCGCTGCCGCTGACGGTGCATGTGGCCGTTTCGGTGGACCTTGAGCACACCTACGCGGCGGCGGCGAAGCGCGTCTACCTCGACTGACCCGCTACTTCTTCTTCGCTTTCGCCAGCACGTCGGCCAGCTTGACGGGTGCGCCCTTTTGCCGGACGCTCTCGTCCGCCGCCTCCATGAAGGCGAACAGTTCGGTCGTCTCGTCCGCACTCACCGGCGGCTTGCCCGTCTTGAAGAACTTGGCGATCTCAGCGGCGGTCGGCTCGTACCCCATGTACTTGTCGTCCGTCGGGGCCACGCCCTTCACCGGCACGCCGTGCCCGTACACGCCGGTGATGCTCACCCCCTTCGTGCCGAACACCGTCCCGCTGTACTTCACCGCCCCCTTGCGGATGCCGCGGAAGGTGCCCACCCGCCCGTCCTTCCACTCGCCCACCACCACGTCGGCCGCGTCGGTGCTCGTGCGAGTCACGCACACACAACCAGAACCGAGGATGGTGTACAGCGTCTCCACGCCGTGAACGGCGTGCCAGAACAGGTCCGGGTGGTGCGGTTCGCGGGGGCACCCGCCGTACACGTCCGCTCCGAGCACGTCACCCACGTCAGCGTGGTTCTTCATGCCGAGGAAGCCGGGGCTGAAGCGGTGCTGCGAGCAGGTGAAGATGGGTGTTTTGCTCTCGGCCGCGAGGCGGAAGATCTCCACCACGTCGGCCAGCGATGCGGCGAGCGGGCGGCCGACGTACACCGGCTTGCCCGCTTTCAGGATCGGCTTCAACTGCTCCAGGTGTGCCCGCCCGTCGGCGCTCATCACCATCACCGCGTCGCACTTCTTCAACACGTCCTCCGGCGACTTCACCACTTCCACGCCCATCTTGCTCAGCGCGTCGGCCCACTTCGCCGCGTCCTTCTCGTTGTCCGCGATGTCCTTGCTCCCGCCGGCGAACGCGGCCACCACCTTCAACCCGGCCAGGTCGCCGGTCGCCTTCGGGTTGTGGTAAAGCTCGGTGAACGCCACCGCCTGATAGTTGTCGGTGCCGATGACGCCGACTTTGATCGGCTCGGCGGCGGAGGCGACGAGGGGGAGCAGAAGGGCGAGGAGCGCAAGGCGAGGCATGGGAACCACCGGGAGGAGGGAGTGGGGGAAAGTGAACCGGCGGCGTGAGCC
>JANNDF010001134.1:0-2274 GCA_031387445.1 Planctomycetia bacterium | reverse complement strand
TCGAACAGTCGGCCGGCCGCCGGGGGCATGTTCGTCGGCCCGGTCGGGCCGTCGGCGGTGCCGCACCACTGGTGTGCCCGCAGGCTGGCCATCACTCGCTCGGCGATACTCAGGGCGTCGCGGCCGTCCTCGCCGGTCACCCGCGGGGTGTTGCCGGTTTTCACGCAGTCCACGAAGTGTCGCAGTTCGCTGGTCAGTTGGTCCCACTTGCGGTCGCCGTCCACACCCAGGATTTCCAGGTGCTTGCCCCAGACTTCGTCTTTCAGGCGGGCGCGGGCGGCGGTGTCCAATCGCTCGGGGTGCAGGCCGTGCCGCCGCAGGCTTTCACTCTGCTGCACCAGGTGCAGGCGGCGGGTGTAGAAGTCGATGCCGGCGTACCCCTCGGGCGCCCAGATCCGCATCCGCCGCTTCGGGCGGGCGGCGATGCGACTGGCCGTCAGGTGCGCGACGCACCCGCTCTCGAAGATGAGCCGGGCGTTCACCATGTCCTCGTGCCCGCCGAACACGGCCGCACCGACGGCGTGGACTTCTTTCACCGGGCTGCGGACGAGGGCGATGACCAGGTCGATGTCGTGGATCATCAGGTCGAGTACGGCCCCGATGTCCACGCTCCGGCCGGTGTACGGGCCGTGCCGCTCGCCCTCGATGAACTTGGCCGTGAGCGGGCGCTTGAGCAGTTCCTCGAACGCCGGGTTGAACCGCTCAATGTGCCCGACCTGGAAGGGCACACCGGAGTGGGCGGCGAGGGTGATGAGTTCGTCCGCCTGGGCGACCGTCTGGCAGATCGGCTTTTCCACCAGTACGGGCACGCCGGCCTTCAGGAACTGGGCGGCGACCGGGTAGTGGGCGACGGTGGGGGTGGCGATCGAAATGGCGTCGGCCATCGCCACGAGCGGCTCGTGGGAGGAGAACGGCCGGGTGCGGCACAACTTGGCCACCTTCGCCGCCTGATCCGGGTTGGCATCGACGACGCCGACCAGATCAACATCCGGGAAGGTGGACAGGATGCGGGCGTGGTGCTGTCCGAGGTGTCCGACCCCGACGACCGCGACTTTGAGCCGTGTCATGCCGTCCTAGCCTTTACGGACCGCGGCCGAGTCATCGTCCGTGACGACACGCCGCTGGGGGAATCGGTGAGGGTGCGGAGCATAGGTGAAAAATCCGTCCGCGGGAAGCCGAACTGGTGAACCCCGGCAGTCATGCCGGGGGTGGTTGGTATCGCCACCCCCGGCATGACTGCCGGGGTTCACCAGAAGACTACACCATCGCCCGCCGGCGACCGGGGAAGTTGGCCCGCTTCATGGCCGGCGGCAGGTCGAGCAGCGGGGGCAGGTCGGCCCCGCACTGGCGGGCCTTCACCGCCACCGCCTTCGCCATGGCCACGTTCAGCGAGTGCCCGGAGCGGTAGGCGACCACGTGGCCGACCAGATCCACTCCGCACAAGAACAGGTCGCCGATCAGGTCGAGCACCTTATGGCGGGCCGGCTCGTTCGCGTGTCGCAACTCGTTGTCGATCAAACCCTTCGGGCCGAACACCAGCAGGTCGCGGGCTGTCAAGTGCCTACCGACGCCGTGTTCGAGCAGGGTGAGTGCTTCGCGCTCGGTGACGAACGTCCGGCAGTCCGCCACCTCGGTGGCAAACGTGTGCGGGTTCACCGGCATGGTGTGAGTCTGCCGGGGGATGTACGCGTCATGCCCGTAGTCGAGAATGTAGGTGGCCAGCAGGGCGTCGGTCTGATCGCCGGCGGGCGGGTGAACGGTGACCGTCGCCCCGGCCTTATTCACGCTGATCGCCTCAGTGACGGCCCAGATAGCGCGGCGGGCGGGCTGCGATTCGGCGCCGGCTTCGAGGACGGCGTCTACGAACCCGCGGGCGGACCCGTCCAGGCCGGGAGGTTCGGGGCCGTCCAACTCGATTACGCAGTTGTCGATGCGCAGGCCGGCGAGGGTGGCGAGCAGGTGTTCGACGAGGGTGATGGCCCCGTCACCGCCGCCGAGAGTCGTTCGCCGCTGGGTGCTCGTTACGAAGTCCACGCGTGCCGGCAAAACGGGCACGCCGGACACGTCCGGGCGGACGAAAAGGACCCCGGAGTCGGCCGGGGCAGGAAGGAGCCGGACTGTCACTTTTGCGCCGGTGATGAGACCGGGGCCGGTCAGTTCGGCCGGACTGCGTAGCGTCCGTTGGTGTCTGTAGCCGATGAGCTTCACAGGGTCCGCCTTGCGGTGAGCACACCGTTTTCCCAGGGTCGTTCGTACACGAGTCGCTACCACCTC
>JANNDF010001127.1:0-3590 GCA_031387445.1 Planctomycetia bacterium | reverse complement strand
CCAACCCTTCCCGAAAACACCGCCCGACGAACAGCGAGCCGACGTCGAGGACATTCGGAGGCGGGACGATAACAGTGTACTGATGTCGATATTCCGGACGGTGTGTGTGCGAATCGGTGATCCCCTTGATCCCCTTGATCCCCTTGATCACGTCCGCCGCCTGATTCACCGACACCGCAACAGTCACGGGATGGCGTGGGCTTCGTCAATTCCGCTGCTACAACATCACATCTGCCTCTCACCCCAGTTCCACAGGTTCACCGATGGCCGCTGATCCCTGGTTCCAGACCCTGTTCGCTGACCGCATCGGCGGGGCCAACTACGGCAAGGGCACCGAGATCTACAAGTTCGAGAAGATCAAGAGGGCCAAGCGGAAGGCACTCGCCGACCACCCGAACCGCCAGTTGCTCGACTTCGGCATCGGCGAGAACGACGACATGGCCGCCCCGCAGGTGCGGGACGAGATGAAGCGCCAGGTGGACCGCGTGGACAACCGCGGGTACGCGGACAACGGCATCGCCGCGTACAAGGAGGCGGCCGCCGAGTTCATGTGGCGGCAGTTCGGCGTGACCGTCGATCCGGTGACGGAGGTGTGTCACTGCATCGGCAGCAAGCCGGCCTACGCCATGCTGCCGGCCGTGTTCATCAACCCCGGCGACGTGACCCTGATGACCGCGCCGGGCTATCCCGTCGCCGGCACCTGGACGAAGTACCTCGGCGGCGAGGTGGTGCGGCTGCCGCTGCTGAAAGAGAACGGCTTCTTCCCCGACCTCGACGGCATCCCTGCGGACGTGAAGAAGCGAGCGAAGTTGATGGTGCTCAACTACCCGAACAGCCCGACCGGGGCTGTGGCGACGGCCGACTTCTACAAGCGGGTGATCGAGTTCGCCCACAAGCACCAAGTCGTGATCGTGCAAGACGCCGCCCACATCCTGCTCAGCTACGCCGGCGAGCCGTACAGTTTCCTGCAAGTGGACGGGGCGAAGGAAGTGGGCGTCGAAGTACACTCGATGAGCAAAGGGTTCGACATGATCGGCTGGCGGCTCGGGTTCGTCACCGGGCACCCGCTGATTGTGCAGGCCTATGCCGACGTGAAGGACAACAGCGACAGCGGGCAGTTCATGGCCACCCAGCACGCGGCGGCTGCGGCGCTGCGGGACGCGAGCATCCCCACCGCCATTCGCACCAAGTACAAGCGGCGGCTGGAAAAGCTGGTGGCGGCGCTCAAGCAAGTGGGGTTCGACGCGGCCATGCCGGGCGGCACGTACTTCCTGTACGTGAAGTCGCCGACGGCGGCGGGGGAGCAGACGTTCAAGAACGCGGAGGAGGCGAGCCAGTACCTCATCACCGAGCAGAGCGTGTGCTGCGTGCCGTGGGACGACGCCGGCGCGTTCCTGCGGTTCAGCGTCACGTACACCGCCAAGGGCGAAGCGGAAGAGGACGCGCTGATGCGGGAGACGGTGGCACGCCTGACGGGGATGAAGTTGGCGTTTTGAGAGGTGTGCGGGACCCCGGCGGGTGGCGCGACCTGAGCGTTCCCGCCGGGTCGCGGAACTTCGGTAATCCGAGAGCAGGCGGCGACCAAAACGTGACGAAAAACGGGGACCGACTGCAGATTTGTCATCAAGCCGTCGGCACATTCGTCACGATCAGGAGGGTAGGCAAAACCTCACATTCGGGTCCGAAGCTGACATGATCCGTCCTGCCCTCGTGGTCATGCTCGCCACAGCCTTCGGCCTGTCGGCCGTCGCTCAGACGGTGCCGCCGGTCCCCACCCCGCCTCCGGTCGCCGTCCCGCCGGCGGTCCCTGGGGGCATCGAGCCTTTGCCCGCCGCACCCACCCTTCTGCCCGCCGAAGGCCCTGTGGTGCTCGACGTGGCGCCGGACGCGAACTCGCGGGCGCTCTACGACCACAGCCTTCAGACCATCCGCTGGGGCACGCCCCTTTCGTACCGGCCGATCGCCGGCCCGTCGATACTCGACCCACTGCTGCCGGCCGACCCGTTCGCCGGCTGGCGGTGGCCGAACAGCGTGCTCGAACACCCCATCGCCCCAGGCACGAGAGTGCGGATGGAGGGGTTGGCCCGCGGCATGTACTACAACGACCAGCGGATCCAGTGGACGGGGGTGGAGGCGTCGTTCGGCGGGGAGGCGGTGCTGCGGCCGTCGGTGCGGTCGGAGGCGGGCGGGTGGGTGGTGTCGTCGGAGGCCGAGTTGTTCATCAACCAGCCGTACAACAACACCATCCTGCGGAGCAACGAAGTCCTCCTGTACCGCGACAACTTCCGCTCCGACCCGTTCCAGGTGTTCCAACTGTTCGTGCAAGCCGAGTACGGCGATTGGGCGGTGCGGGTGGGCCGGTCGCGGACGCCGTTCGGCCGCTACCAGTCGCCCATGTTCACCAACCGCATGGCCGACGCCCCGGTGCTGCGGACGGACGTGATCGGGTTCACCGAGACGGGGGTGTTCGCCCACTATCGGGCGCCGACCGGCGGGCTGGTGATCGACGGGGCGGTGGTGAACGGCGAACCCGACCTGGACACCAACTCGAGCAAAGCGCTGGTCGGGCGGGTGGGGTACGAGGGCACGTTCTGGACGGCCGGGCTGTCCGGCAAGATTCACGACGGCATCAGTTCGGAACAGCAGAAGCGGTACAACAACGCCGCCGGGGTGGACGCCAGCGTGCGGCTGGGGCGGGTGCTGGTGTACGGCGAAGGGGTGTACGACGAACACGGCCTTCACCGCGACTTCGACACCCTGGGCATCCCCCCGCTGACCGGCCCCCGGAGCCTGTACGGGCGGGACGTGTACCCCGGCAGCGACAAGCGGCCGATCGGCGGGCTGTCGTACCACATCGGCGCCGCCTACCGCGGCGACCGCCTGACGGTGGACCTGAACTACGGCAGCTACACCCCCCAGAAAATCGGCATCGTCGGGCACGACGAGCCGGTCCACCGCACGGTGCTGAAGGGGGCGTACTCCATCACCCCCAATTTGCAGGTGTTCGCCGTCGGCCTGTACGAGCCGCAGCGGCCGATCATTGGGGTGCCGGCCGTGCGGACCGTCCACGACACGTGGGCGGTGTTCACCGGCGTCCAGGTCGGCTTCTGACAGACCACACCTTGAGCAAGACACCACGGAGGTCGGCATGTCAGCAGACCCGCTGGCCGAGTGGCATCAAGTCCTCGACATGTACGAGGTTGAAGACGCCGAGTACCTGACGGACCTCCACACCTGGTATCCGGAGTTGATCCGCGAACTGTTGCGGTGCCGCGGGATCGAGCAGCTTCGTCCGGTCACGTCACTGATGCGGCTGCACCTGTACCTGGGGACTGTCCTGAGCCCATTTGGCTGCTGTTGGACCGCACCACCGGCGAATACGTCGTGCAATGGCACAGGCCGATCGGCCGGGAGGAATCTCGCCGGTGTCCGCACCTGAACATCGGTGGTGCGAGCAATTCGGGTGGCGGCCCGGCAATGCGGGGTGAAGATCAGCCAACCGCCGCGGGTGCAACCGGAGGTGAACAGCGTTCGCCGGATGTGGGTCATGGTTCCGGGCGGGCGAGTCGGGTAGCCGCGAGCCGGAGGCG